>JAJFMJ010000016.1 GCA_021772275.1 Chlamydiota bacterium
CGTCAATTCTATTTGCCTACGCAGCGAAATAAGTGGCACTCCGGGGTTAAACGCACCAAGGCTTTTCTTTTTCTTTGATGAAAAAGGTGAAGAGAAAGGCGATTGCCATGGTGATCGGGAACACTGTAAGGGCGATTTGAAAGTCCCCAACGGCATAGCTTCGGATTCCATTCACCAGTTTTCCCGACCAGTTGAGATCGAGAAGGATTCCGACAAGAGTTTGAACGGCAGATCCTGCTACAAAGACAAGGAAGTTGGTAAGAGCAAGGGCAGAGCCCTTCACCTCGGGGGTATTGAGCTCAATCGATAGAGAGTAGCAGAGAAGTTGCGTCGAAAGGGCGACTCCTAGGAGAAACATTAGGCCAAAAGTCCAGACGGGGGAAAGAGAGGGGCCGTAGGTGATCAGCGAGAAAAAGAGGATGCTTAGGAGGATAAAGATAAAGAGCATCACCTTTCGGTTGCAAATTTTGTCAGAGAAATATCCGATGATCGGTCCTCCCACAATCCACCCGATATAGACCATCGAAGCGGCAAAACTTGCCTCTTCATTGCTATATCCGCGGGTTTCTCGGAGAAAGGGGATGGCCCAAAGACCTCCGTAAGCAACTGTTGCGGTATAAAACATCATCGCAACGACTCCATTGATCCAGGTCTGAGAATTTTTACACACCGTTTTCAGCCCAAAAAGGAGCGACACGGAGGACTTAGGGGAATGACTTTTTGCTCCAGGAGGGTCATTACGCACGGCAACATAGATAATGATTCCCAAAACAAGGCCCAAAATTCCAAGAGAGATGGAGGTGGGTCTCCATGAAAAGATATCGACGAGTTCTGCGAGAGGTCCCTCTCCAAAAACAGCGCCCAGCATCCCAAGCGAATTTCCAACCCCGACAAGGAGAGCTAAGACTTTTCCATGGAACCAGTGGGAGGAGATGTAAACCATTCCGATGAAGGCAAAGGCAGAGCCTGCTCCCATCAGTAGTCGTGCAAAAATGGCCAACCCTACCCCTGGAGCGATCCCAAAGAGGAGGGAGGAGACTCCACAAAGGAGAGTCGCGAAGGTCAAAAGTTTTCGCGCTCCAAAACGGTCCATGAGCATCCCGACGGGAAGCTGCATCGGGGCATAAGCATAGAGATAAGCAGCTGAAATGATTCCAAAAACTCCCGCGCCAATGTTAAAAGCCTTGAAAAGATCGGTGACCATGACACTAGGAGCGACACGGAGGAAGTATTCGTAGAAGTAAAAGGCAACGGCAAGACCCCAAATGATCCACCGGCGGGCTTGTAAATGTTTCGTCATACTCTCCACTTAACCGATTCAATTGTTTTTTTCTACTCTTTCTCTCATAATGACAATTATGAACAGATTCGTGAGTGATACCAAACGACTCTTTTTTGGATTTGAGGTTTACGCCCCTTGGCCCGAAGATCTCCCCGATGCTAGGACGCTCAAGGCAAAGCATCGCCACCTCACCATCGCCTTTTTAGGAGATACCTCCTACAAACAGATCCGTTCTCTCATTCCCAAGATGCCCAAGCCCCCCTTTCGGGTCGGCCCTGCCGCTGTTTCCGATGCTTGTCTCTGCCTTCCTAGGCGCGATCCCCGCGTTGTCACCTGGCATGTCAATCCCTTCGGAGAGGATACCATTGCCGATTACCAAAAAGAGGTGGTAGCTTTTTTAGAAGAAAAGGGGTACCCGATAGATAAAAGGGAGTTTTTAAAGCACATCACCTTAGGGCGGAGTCCCTTTAAGGAAAAAGAGTGGAAAAAAAACTTTCGCCCCCTCCCTCTTTACCTAAAAAACCTCCATCTGTACGAGAGTTTTAAAGATCTTCGGTATGAGCCGATTTGGACCCATGACCTTCTTCCCCCTTTTAAAGAGGTCAAAGAGGGGGTGTTTCACCTCCATGGGGAAAGCTTTCAACAGATTTTCCTCAATGCTCAGATTGCCCTCGCCTTTAAGTGCCCATCCCTTCTCCCTTTTCTCGATCCCCACTATCAGGTTCGTAATCTTCATGATGGGGGGATCCGCCTCCGCGCCATTTTAAACAAGGCTCACGGCAAAGGGGTTATCGGGGTGCCAGATATTATTTTTCCCGATGAGGGAAAGCAGGAAGGAGGACTTTTGACATGGGAGTTATGGGTCCGCTCTTGAGCAGAAGATGTAAAGCCGCTTTACATCATCATTAAGTGTTGAGAACATCCATAAGAACAAGCTTTCTTCCTCCGGGCACAAGGAAAGCATTCCCACAGAAGAACGTAATCCACTTGCCCAGATCAAATCCTCCAAACTTAATGGGAGGAAGGAGAACCTGGGCTTGAAGCTGGAAGTTGACTTTCCACCTAAAAAAGAAAATATCCTGCCGGATCCAAGCACTACTTTCAAATAGATCAGAGGTTGCATCGTAGATCGCTTTGAGCCCTTCTACTAAAGCCTTGTCATTGGAAAAAACTTTTTTGTTGGGAACCAAAAGATAAAATTGGTTAGTGATTTGGGTGAGCTCTTCAGGAAAGGAGATCCTTTGCAGAAGTGGGAGGGGTCGCTTGTGGATATTCAAAAGAGTAATATTTTTCCCTTTAAGGGGAAAATTATAGACCCTCTTAAAGCGGATCCAAGAAAGGTTGCTAAGAAGAAAAAGGGCTAAACCGTCAACGGCAGCGCTTGAAAGATCGATAGCGTTGTTAGCGGCCACGAGGTTGGAAATCAGACGGCCAGCAAACAACATAGAGATAATTGCATATATTGCAGGAGGAGCTTTAGTAATTGAAAGAGATTCAAGCGCTTTTGGAGGGATGATATTTTGGAGTTTTTGAGTGAGGTTTTTTATAGCATCTCTGGTACAAAGAAAGGTAATGCCAATAAGGGCGATGAGGGATAAAGCAAGACCAATCGCCGCTCTTATTTCAGCCGAGTTCGGATTTACATTCACCCACTTGGCAAGAATAACTGCTATATCGGTAAAGATGAGGCACTGTTGAGTGAAGTGGAGCGCTCTTGCAAATTGAGGATTGGTTTGTTGGGATCTGACCAGGTAAAGCTGAAAGAGGGAATAAGCGAGACAGACCACAGAGAGAAACTTTTCAGAGGAATTGTCCTGAGTAACGGTACCCCACCCGCCAAGTAAGTCTTGGAGTCTTTGGGGAACGCTTTGCTCCTGGTGAGGGTTGATAAACCGGTCCTCACCCTTTAGAAGAAGGGGGATATGGCGGGTAAGGAGGTGGTACGGATCAGTATCATTAGTGAGTTTTAGCCAGTGCCTTTTTGTTGAAGTGTAAAAGCTTGCTCCAAGAGCTGCGGTTAATAGGAGGTTCTTTTTTCTTTGCGTTCCCAAACAGACAAGGGCGATCATGACGATGAGCTGACCTACCTGAATCGCCTGTCCAATCTGTTCGCTTATGGGAGCTTCCCACTCGGCAGTATACGGAAGAGGCTCTTGAGTAAAAAAGTCTTGAGGATCCGTTTCAGGACAAAAATAATCCTCTCTTATCCTGCTGCTTAATTGGTAAAGGAAAATGGGAGTCACAACCATCGTGCAACCAGCCACTAGCACAGCAAAGCTAGTCTTTGCAGCCGACCATTTTGGATCATTCCACTTCCCTGTTTGAGAACGACGATCGAAGAAGGAAAAGTTATGTTTTTCCCTAAGGGTATTGATCAAAACTCCCGTTGTCCACCCAAGGCAGACCAGGTTGACAATGGAGAACAGGATATTTGTTCGCTCAGTTTCTCTAGCAAAATAAACACTCTTCCCTTGGAGGTAGGTGACCCCTGCTTGAAGAGCTATGCAGAAGCCTATGTGCGTTTGCAAAGGGAAGCTTCCGAATCGAGAAAGAATAGCCATTGTCAAGTTTCTCCTTGATTTTAGATTTCGAGGGGAGAATCTATTCATCCCCGAAGAATAGCCGGAAGTATAAAGAATCGGCTTGAAAAAATCAATATTTTTGCGTGCGCAAAGTAAAAATAGATCCGAGGATAATGAGGGCTATGCCGACAAAAGCTGTGAGGGGGAGGGTGGCACTGCCAAAGAAAAAATCGAAAAAGTAGGCAAAAGCGACACTCGAATAGAGTAAAGAGCTGATTTGGATCGCCTTAGCATGGCGATAGGCCCTTGCAAGAAAAAGTTGATAGAGGATTGCTATTCCGGCAATGAGGACGAGAAAACCCCATTCAAAGGGGGTAGGAGTCTCCCAATTGGTCGCGAGGGGGACAGCTGCTAAAGGAAGGGAGAGGGCCAGGTAAAAAAAGGTGATTCTCTCGGGAGGCTCACTCTTAGTAAGGCGGCGGATGGTGGTAAAAGAGATGGCCCCAAAAAGGCCAGCAGCAAGACCGACTAAAGAAGCAATATTAAACATTTTACTGTCAGGGCGGAGGATGAGGATCACTCCCAAAAAACCCATGACGAGGCCAATCCAGGTGTTTTTTGTCCATTTTTTTTGAAACCATAAAAAGACCACAATCGGGATAAAAAGGGGGCGGGTGTAGGTGAGGAGGACCGCATCGGTTAGGGGAAGATAGCGGAGGGCAAAAAAGAGGCAAAACATCGAGGAAAGAGAGGCAAAAGCGCGGAGCATATGGAGGGGAAAGACCTTGGTCTTGAGCTCTTTTAAGGAACCCAATTTGATCGAAGCGATGGGGAGAAGGAGGATGAGGCCAAAAAGTTGTCTAAAAAAGATCAACATTGTGTTGGGAAGAAAGGCTTCAGCCCTTTTCACCGTGTAGGCAAGGGTGGCATACGAAAGGGCTGCTAAGAGGGAGTAGGTCACAGCTAGGGGAGTACTTGCATGTCTCACAAAACCTAACCAATTTCTCTTCTACGGGTTTCGTCTGTTTTCTCGAAGTCTTTTCGGAGCTCCTGGAAGTTGGAGATGAGCACTCCAAAATCACTTTTCTTAAGGGCTAAAACGTCGACAGGAGTTAGACACCGGACCGTTGCCAAGCGAGACTTTTGGTTGAGAAGGGCCATCTCCCCAAAATATTCCCCTTTGCCCAACTTTGCAATCATCTTTTTCTCGCCCTCCTTGCCCGCAAAGACCTCCACCTCTCCATCGACAATGATATAGAGATAGTCACCGATATCTCCCTCATGAAAGATGACTTCTCCTGGTTCAAAGTGAAGCTGGGCGATCCCTTGAGTGGGAGCCATCTTAATTTGAACCGCTTCGATTGGGATCATCGTGTCGAGCATCCATGAAAGGGCCACCTTGATTTTTCGGTCAAGACCGGGGAGCTTCACCCAATAAATCGCTCGCCACATCATCCAAGCCAAAAGTCCCGAAAACTTAAACTTTCCAAAGAGCTCTGCGACTGCCGACTGATGGCCCAAGGCCCCCATCATTCCGAGCGCTTTGAAGCGAAACTCTTTTTTCTTTTTTCCCGTAAGCTCTGCCGCAATGTTATGGGCAAGAACCTTTGCTTGCCGGATCGCAAACTGCGCTGTGGGAGGGCAAAATCCTCCCTCTTCCAAGTTGGGAATAGCGGCGCAGTCGCCAAGGGCCCATAGATTCGAGTGCCCCTCGACTTGCATTCCCGCGTCGGCAACGATCTTTCCCTTCTGCAAATTAAGAGCAAGCCCCTCGATAAGGGGATTGGGCGAGGAGGGAACCGTAGAAATCACCGTTTTACAAGGGATCCGCTCGCCTGTATCGAGAACGGCCTCTTCAGGAGTGGCTGTTTTGAGGTGGGTTTTGAAGCGGATCTCCACCCCCCGTTTGGCGAGAAGTTTTCCCGCATATCGCCCGAGTGATTCGGGCATTTCTCGATCCATCAACCGGTCTTTACTATGGATGAGGTAGACCTTTACCTGCTTTGGATCGATCGAAGGATATTTTTTCACCTCTTTCCGGACAAGGTCGTTCACCTCAGCGACCACCTCGGTTCCCGAAAAACCGCCCCCTCCTACCACGAAGGAGAGCAATTTCTCTTTTAGCTTGGGACGTGTTTCGTTTGCCGCTGCTTCCAAAACGTCGATCACCTGGTTCCGGATGGCGATACTATCGGCGAGGTTTTTAAAAGGGAGGGCATGTTCATGGATTCCTGCCATACCTCGGAAATCGGTCACTGTTCCCAGAGCAAAAACCAGGTGGTCAAAAGAGATTTCATAAGGGGCGTGGGAATATTTTGGAGCGAGGAAAATTTTTCCATGCTCGATGTCGATCGAGTCGACTTCTCTTACATAGAGATTGGTTTTTGGGAGAAGTTTGCGCAAAGGGCTAATCGTATCGAGAAGGCCTAGGGAGCCACCGACAACTTCTGCCAGCATCGGTTGAAAAACAAAATAATTTTCCCGGTTGACAATCGCAATTTCAAACGGCTCCTTTGCCCTCCGAAGCTTTTTTTCTAAATGCATCGCCGTGTAGGCGCCCCCAAATCCTCCCCCAAGAATCACCACTCTTTTCATTTCATCACCTCAACTCTTTTCTAAACCAATGCCCATTTATTAGCTAGGAGTGATCTGAAGCTTAACCTCGAGGGTGCTTTCGGTTAGGATTGGCTCTCTTGGAACCCTGGCCGAAAGGGGCTCAATGCAGACAAACGAAGCCCCTTTTGGCTGATAGATCTGGCAGGAAATTTCCTCCTTCGAGGTCGTATTGTAGTCGATATGCAAAGCATACTTTTTGGTATCGAGGTGGATGTGGTAGTCGTGGTCGGTCGGCGCTTTCTTTTCTGGAATAAACCCAAAATCGGCTTCTTGGGGGAGGGAAAAAGAGAGGTGCGTCTCTTTTCCTTCGGTCCACTCTTTAGGGAGAGATTTCCATCCCTCATTATCTCGGTAGGTTTTTTGGACCATGCCATGGATCCGCCCTTTTCCCTCGCATGCATAGTAGTAGTGGAGGCCCACCACCGAAGGTTTTTCGCTTGAGACCTTGTAGGTGATGAAGAGACCATCACTTAAAAGGCGGGCCTCAAAGTGCATCGAAAAATCTTGTCCTTCGATCTCTTTTAAGGCCTTGCCGCGGAAGGTATCGTCTCCATGGAGCTCCCCCTTGATTTGTGTTTCGCTATAGGAGAATTTCCATGCTGCGTAGCGGCTCACTCCGTGGGAAAAGTGTTCGACGATTCCTTTTCGATGGTGGAAGTGGGGGCCGATAAGAGCCCCTAGCCCCGCCATCCGCTCTTCATAAAGAGAGCGGGTCGTCTGGTCGATCACCTCGATTTCTCCCAGCCGGTAGCTACAAAGATTCATCCCTCCTTCTGGGAGGAAGGTTGCCACTAAAGGAGCCCCAAGGGGGGAGCTATTTTTTAATTGAAAAGTTTTCACGGCTGAATGAGCCTTCTTTCTTTGTCGCGGAATTGGCCCACCACGATGATGACAAAGTCGATGATCTGCCAGATGCCAAAGCCCCCAAGGGTGAGAATCATGAGGATCCCTGTGCCAATCTTTCCGACGTAGAAGCGGTGCACGCCGAGCGCTCCCAAGAAAAAGCAAAGGAGAACGGCGGCGATATAACTTTTAGGACTTTGCTCTTTTTCCATGTCTAGACCTCCTGGGTATTACCGTTAAGAATAGTACAAGGGCAGGGATAATTTCAAGGCGGCCGACCCACATTAGGAACATAAAAATCCACTTGCCGGCGGTGGAAAAATCGGGGGTGAGAAGGCCGCTGGTAAGCCCCACATTGCTCATGGCACTTGTCACTTCAAAAAGAGCGTTGACCCCCCATCCTTCAGGGGCCCACCGAAGGATGAAAAACCAACCCAGGAACAGGGTGAAAATCCAGAGGATGAAGAGGACAATAGCGGTAAAGAGGCGCTCGGTTTTTTCCGAGTGGGAAAGGTCAATTCCAGGAGGCTCTTCTGAGGTTTCTCCTTCCGAATACTCTTGAGTGATATGTTTTTCTCTTTTCGTTGTAAGGGAAAGGATTCTAAGCTTTATCCCCGACAGGAGATAAAGGAGGCGACGGAGCTTGATTCCCCCTGCCGTTGACCCGGTAGCCCCTCCGATGAACATCGCGACGATGAGAAGAAGCTTAACCATCGGGCTAAAAGGGGCGAATTTAGCGGCGCTAAACCCACACGTTGTGAGCGCAGAGACCCACTGAAAAAAAGAGGGGATCCAAGGAAGAGAGACTCCGTTCCACCAGTTGAGAAGAAGGACAAGGAACCCTCCTCCAATAGCGAGAAAATAGAGGAGGCGGTGCTGCAGACTTTTCCAAAGTATCCCAAACTCTTTTTCCCGAATGACCCGGTAGTGGACCGCAAAGCTCATGGCTGCAACGATCATTAAAAACATCGCAGCAATTTGAATCGATGGGGAGTAAAGGTGAAAACTAGTGTCACTGAGGGTAAACCCTCCCGTTGCCATCACTGTCATTCCATGGTTGATCGCCTCCCAAATGGGCATTCCGAGAAAGAAAAAAATGAGGAAAGCGGCCCCTGTAAAGAGAAGGTAGATCACACAAATCCAGTGAGCGGTTCCCGTAATATTTTTTGCCATTTGATCGCTGCGCGCTTCGGCATAGTAGAGCTGAAAACCTTCCTTGTTGAGGTGAGTAAGAGATAAAATGAAAACGACAAGGCCCAGTCCTCCTACCCACTCGAGAAAAGAGCGCCACCACTGCAAAACGTAGGGAAAAGAACCATTTCCTTGAAGCATCGTCAACCCCGTACTTGTCAGCCCTGAAAACGCCTCGAAAAGGGCGTTGGTGGGACTCGTAAAAATTTGTAGGAGCTTTGAGCCTGGCCCGACATGGGCGATCCAATAAATAGGGACCGCAGCAATGACCGAGCAGGCCAGCCAGCTGATCCCTGCGATGACCATTGCGTCCCAAAGATGAGCCGCTTTAGCCCCTTTTGTTAGGCGGTACATCAGCTGCCCCATAATAAGAGAAAAAAGGGCCACCATACCGAAGGGAAGAAGGGCAAATGTTTCTTCAAAAACAAAACAAATCGCTAGAGTGATAAAGGCCATGATCGCAGGGACGTGCAAAAGGAGCCCCACTTGTCCAACGATCGCTTTCCAATTAATCTTTTGCCTAAATAGATGCATAGATCATCCCTATAACGCTATTTTTTTTACCGTTCAAGCTGATAAAGCTTGTTGAGCCGTGATAGGGTTGACGCTCGCTTTGACAGATGGGGAATCTGTTTGATGAATTCCTCTGCTTGCGAGAGGCTAAAACCTGGAGAGAACTCAAGTTCGGGAAGAGCATGAAAAAAAGGGGAGCGGCTTGATTGAAGATACAAAGTGTCAACAAGGGCTTTTTCGGGAGATGCCATTGCCACATGGGTTTGAGAGTCAAATGTAAATCCTGTCACAAAAGACAAAGAACAATGGTGAAAAGAAACTGTACCAAGCGGAGTTGTTGTTTGGTAAGTTCTTCCAGCTGTGATCGCATAAATGGTATCGGGGATCTGCTCAATCATTCCATGGAAAAATAGAGCGGAATACAAGGAGACATAACTGGGAACGGGAGCTGTTAAGATCGCGGGAAGGGCCCACCTTTGAATTTTTTCACGAAATCCCCAAAGTCCCTTTTTTAGCCAGATGATTTGCCCCTCTTTTTCTAGACGACGGAGATGGTGTGAGGCATTTACTACGCTGCATCCTCCGAGTTGAGCAGCATCTTGTGTTCTAAAAAAAGATAAATCTAAATTTTTTAAAATGCCCAGCAATTCGACCCCTTTCATGAACCGAGCACCTCTGATATATTAAGTACAATTTGGTCCCATAGAGTCTCTTCTTGATAAACTTTCTGTTGATCATGGGGCAAGTAAGCAACAACGAGACTGCAATAGTCTTCGTAGCTTACGTTGAATGCAACGCTTGCAGCTTGACTTAGCACTTTTTGGGGAACAGAAACCTGAGAAGGATTTACGCCGCACTGAACAAGATGATAGAGATCAAAGAGATCACGTGCTTGAGTCACCGATCTCCCAGCAAGGGCATGAATCTTTTGAAGAAAGGCCTCCTCTTTAGTGTAATGATTAGCCATTATAGGCGAAAGTTGATAGGTCATCGCAAGCTCTCGGCTTATGGGCTCATATAAAGTTTTAGCGGACATCTTCCGCCTTGAAAACTCAATTTTTGTATGTGTTTCGCTCGCACCTGCAACTTCAATGGCAATCTTCCATCTCTGTGTTGTATCGGTTTGCTTTGGAGTGCTATGATCTAAGATGGTGATCCCTCTTGCCTTAAGTGCAACGTTAAAAGCAATGTTTTTCAAGAGGCGCTCGACTTTGTTTTGTAAAGTTCCTCTCCCAATCGTTTGAATGTCAAGATCCATATCCTCAGAGTAACGAGGACTAAGTAAAAAAAAGCGCAAGTTACACCCCCCTTTAAGTGCGTATAGGGATTTATTAATGGTGCGCCCAAGGTACTCTAGAAAGAGTAGATGAAAAAGCTCTGTGGCCTCTCGCTCGGTTAATTTCTTCATACTTCGATAATACATGTAATTGACACATATGTCAATTACATGTATTATCGATTTTGTAAGCTATTTATAATCAACATCTATTGAGGGTTGTGTTTTTGCGCTGTGAATAAATCGTTCCTTTCGTTATAGTGGTGGGATGTACCCTCCAGAAAAGATTCGTAATATTGCGATCATTGCCCATATCGACCATGGGAAAACCACCCTTCTCGACTGTTTGCTTCAGCAAGCAGAGACCTTCCGGGAAAATGAAGCTATCCCCGAACGGGCAATGGACTCCTACGAGCTTGAAAAAGAGCGGGGGATTACCATTTTTGCAAAACATACCAGCCTCTTTGTCGATGAGTGCAAGATCAATGTGATCGATACCCCTGGCCATGCCGACTTCTCAGGAGAGGTGGAGCGGGTCCTGGGGATGGTCAACTGCGTCCTTTTAATTGTCGATGCGGGAGAGGGGCCGATGCCGCAGACCCGGTTTGTTCTGTCTCAAGCCCTCAAAATGGGGATCAATCCGATCGTCGTTCTCAATAAAATCGATAAACCCCACGCCGACCCTGAAGGAGCTCTCAATAAGACGTTCGATCTTTTTGTGGAACTCGGGGCCAATGACGAGCAACTCGATTTTGCCTACTGCTACGCTTCGGCAGTGGGGGGGTATGCCTTTATGAAAGAGGGTGATCCGCAGGAAAATATGCTTCCCCTTTTCGACCTAATCATTAACAAAGTGCCTCACCCTCCTGGTAATTTGGAGGTCCCTTTTTTGATGCAGGCGAGCACCATTTCTCATAGCGACTTTTTGGGACGACAGGCAACGGGACGGATCTTAGAGGGAAAAGTGGGAAAAGGGGATCCCTTTACCTTGGTCGAAAAAAGTGGTCACCCAACGCAACACAAAGTCACTCGGATCGATGGTTACCACGGACTCAAAAAGGTCGAGCTTGAAGAGGCTGGAGTGGGAGATATCGTTAGCATCTCGGGAGCTCCCGACGTGATGATCGGCGATACCCTTTGTGACCCTGGCCATGTCCATCAGCTTCCCTCAATAGAGCTCGGTGAGCCGACCCTTTCTATTGAGATCTCGGTCAACTCAGGCCCTTTTGTCGGACGAGACGGAAAACATGTGACGATGAACAAGATCCGCGACCGCCTCCTCCATGAGAAGAAGTCAAATATCTCGATGAATGTCGAGGAAATCGAAGGGCGAGAAGATGCGATCCGTGTGGCAGGACGGGGTGAGCTCCACCTTTCGATTTTGATCGAAGCGATGCGCCGGGAAGGGTATGAGTTTTTGGTCTCAAAGCCACGGGTCATCCTTAAAGAAAATGAAGAACCCCTTGAACATACCCACATCGAGGTACCCGACGAATTTTCAGGGACGGTGATCGAAGAGCTGAATCGTCGCAAAGGGGAAATGCGCAATTTTCACACCAATGAGCACAATATTACAACGCTCGAATTTATCCTTCCAACACGGGGACTCATCGGTTACCGAAATGAGTTTTTGACTGTCACACGGGGACTTGGGATCCTCACCTCGGTTTTTGACTGCTACGGCCCTTACCGAGGAGATATCGCCGGGAGAAAAAATGGAGCGCTCGTCTCGATGAGCCAAGGAAAAGTGACCGCTTACGCCTGCTTTAACCTCCAAAGTCGGGGAACCATTTTTGTGAAGCCGACAGACGATGTTTATGAAGGGATGATCGTCGGAGAAAATAGTCGTGACAATGACCTCGTTGTCAACATCACCCGGGAAAAGCAGCTGACCAATGTCCGTGCTTCAGGGACTGATGAGAGCCTCACTCTCACGCCGCCAACCATCTTCACCCTCGAGCAAGCAATCGATTTTATCCAAGATGATGAGTTTGTCGAGGTCACCCCCAACAACATTCGTTTAAGAAAACGGGTACTTAAAGAAAATGAGCGAAAATCCTCTCGCAAATAATTTGATAATGGCTTAGCTTGGAAACAAACCCAAGGGGCACCATGCTGATTGAGCGATTCGAAGAAAAAGGTCTTTCCCATTATTCTTATGCCGTTGGAGACGCCAAAAAAGGGGAGATTGCCATTATCGATCCCCAGTTTGATGTCGATATCTATTTGGAGTACGCCCAAAAGCACGACCTTACTATCTCCCACGTTTTTGAGACCCATATCCATGCCGACTATGTCTCGGGAGCCCGCTATTTAGCCGATCAGACAAAGGCGATCCTTCTCCTTTCAGGCTACGATAAAGGGGAGAAGTATGAGGTGAGCTTCCCCCATAAAGAGTGTTTGGATGGGGAGGAGTTTCACCTAGGCAATGTCACTTTGCAAGCGGTCCATACCCCGGGCCACACCCCCGAACATCTCTCCTTTCTTGCCCAGGTAGCTGGAGAGCCCAAAGCTCTTTTTTCTGGGGACTTTCTCTTTGTAGGTTCAGTCGGAAGGCCCGATCTTTTAGGAAAAGAAGAGACAATAGCCCTTGCAAAAAGACTTTACCACTCGGTCCAAACAAAACTTAAAAACCTCCCCAACAACCTCCCCGTTTTTCCTGGCCACGGAGCAGGCTCTTTCTGCGGTGGCGGGATGCTTTCTCACCCCTCGTCGACCCTTGGGCAAGAACGGCTCACCAATCCCTTTTTAAAACCTAAACTGACCGAAAAAGAATTTATCGACCTTCTCTTAGCGCGCACCCCCTCTCGCCCCGACTACTTTCTTCGGATGAAAACCTATAACTCCTCCGAGGAAAGAAAACAAATGCCGACGGCCATTCCGCTTGATCCTAAAGCGTTTAAACTTGAGCTCGAGAAAGGGGCCATTATTTTAGATCTTCGCGATCAAAAAGCCTTTTCTAAAGGGCACATTCCAGGGGCGATCTGCATTGGCGCAGGGGTAAAACTTGGCTTTTGGGCATCGACAACGATTTCCCATGACACTCCAATCCTCCTTGTCGCTCCTGATCCCTTACGGATTGACGAAGCGGTCCGCTCTTTAGCGCGGGTCGGCTTTTACCAAATTGGTGGTTACTTAAAAGGAGGCAACGCCCGATGGCAAGGAGAAGGTTTTCCTCTCGAAGTGGTAGGAGAGGTTTTCCCCGACCAGCTTCGTTTCCAAAAAGAGGTCCATCTCATCGATGTTCGTACTCCAAGCGAGTGGGCAAATGGCCATATCGAAGGGGCGCTCCATATCCCTTGCTCTGAGCTTTCGAAGCGACTTGGAGAGCTTCCCGAAGGAAAGCTCCTCTTTATTTGCGCCGGTGGCTACCGCTCCGTTCTTGCAGCAAGCTTAGCCAAGAAAGGGGGGCGGGAAGAGGTCTCCCACCTTCCCGGAGGGATGTTAGCCCTAAATTTCGAGAGCAGAACCTAATTCAATCAGGTGTTTTTCCTTCCATTTCCCTCTAAGGAAGCGGAAGAGGAGGAGGGCTGATGCTACAACACTATAAAAAACCCAGATATAGTAGGTGGTTTCTATCGGTGCCTGCGGCTTTAAGACGAAGAAGTAGGTGGGGGCGATCATAAAAAGCCAGATGGACAGAGCCCCGGTGATCATCAGATAAAAGGTATCTCCCGCTGAGGTGAGAAGACCATTTAAAAGCCACCGGATATTTTCTATTGTCAGGTAAATCGTAAGCATGATCATCGCTGATCTAAGAGTTGTTTTTACCTCCATCAACATTTCTGATGACACCCCCAGCGTCGACCCACCTAAAGCTTCGGGGTTTTTAAAAAAGAGGTTGATGAAAAGATCGGGAAAACATCCTAAAGCAAGAGCAAGGCATACTCCAAACATAAGAGAGAGCTTGACCCCTGATTTAAAGAGACGCTGAACTTCACTAAATTTTTGCGCTCCAATCAAGTTTCCAGAAACTGCAGCAGCTCCCTTTTCAAGCCCCAGTCCAAAGAAAAGAAAAAGGAGGAGGATGCTTTGAGTGACACTTGCTACCAAGATGTGCATGCCACTGATCTTTTCCATCATCATATAGAACACCGCCCAGCCAAGGAGCTCACACATCACAAAAATAGCAGGGGAAGCCCCCACCTTTAAACATCTCAAAAAGGGCTGGGGCTTAAAGCGGAAATCACCTGTCCCAAACTCCTTTCGGTTTTTTCGTCGTAAAAACAGAGAGGCGATCACCACCACCTGCACAAGGATTCCGACTCCTGTTGCAATAGCGGCCCCCTTGGTTCCCATCGCAGGGATCACCCCTTTATATCCAAAAATCAAGAGAGGATCAAGGAGGATATTAACCCCATTACCTAAAATACCAAGCCACTTAATGATCCTGGTTTTCCCTTGACCAACATAAAAAGCAGAAAGAGCGGCAAGAAGAGTCCAACAAGGGGCGAAATAGTTACTCCAGCGGAAGTATTCTATTTCCAGAGTTTTTTTAAAGAAGAGGTCACTGCCAAAGTTTCCCATGGCAAAGAAGAAGATAAATGAAATCCCTGCTAGCCAAATCATTTGCCATACGGGTTCCCCCAGCTTTCCATATTGCTTGGAGCCGTTATACTGCGCAACGAAAACCTCCGCCATTGCAGCCAGGGTTATCCACGTAAAGTTTCCTGCCCAAAAGAGATTTCCCGCGCTTGTTGCAGCACTAAGTGCGTCTGCAGAATAGTAAGAGAGGAAAATCCGATCGGCAAACATCATTGCCACCATCGAAAGGAAAGAAATCATCAATGCCGATGAAACTTTCCATAATTGCCTAAGTGATCCATTACAGATCTCATTTGTAGTCATGCGTACAACCAGTGATAAAATATAAAAAAACAGTGTCGCTCAAGAAATGAGCGGGGCAAATGTCAGATGCTAAAGATTTTCATCGGATTGATTCCTCTATCAAATAAGATCCATTATGCTACATAGAGAGAATTTAAGAAAAGTAATTTTTTCTCTTGGAATTTTATTAGCAAATTGCGTATATTTCGGGTCTTAGACTCTCGATGTGGGGGTTTAGCTCAGTTGGTAGAGCATCTGATTTGCATTCAGAAGGTCAGGAGTTCGACTCTCCTAGCCTCCACATTTTTCAGAGGGTTGTCGTGTTTATAGACCTTATGCGGTTATAGCTCAGTTGGTTAGAGCGCAACACTGATAATGTTGAGGTCCCAAGTTCAAGTCTTGGTAACCGCATTCTTTACTCTGCTGGTAATGGAAGAGATTCCTTCCCTTTTTTGACGATGTACCCTTGTTTGAGCTCTGCTTGGTAGACGATGAAAAGTCCCATCGAGACGATCGATGTGGAAAGAAGAATCTGCCATGAGGGAGCCTCTCCTAAGATTAACCAGCTATTGAGCGAGGCAAAGATGGGGCTAAGAAGGCCCATGAAGGAGAGGAAGGTGGCGGTGTAGCGCTTGAGCATAAACCCGTAGAGATTGTAGCAAAGGATGTTGGAGACGAGAGTCATAATGACGATCCCTTGGACAAAGGGGAGCATCTGTCCGGCAGCAACCGGAATGGGATTCCAATTGTCGATAAAAAGGGAGTGAACAAAGGCCATTGCTCCTCCGATGAGCATGCTATAGCCATTGGCATAAAGAGGGGAAAGGGTCTGATTTTTCACGATAATCCGAAGAAGAACCCAACCGTAAACCGAGAAAAGAGCCGCACCCATAATCGCCAGTTCGGGCCAGGAAAAAATGCTAAAGGCGCTTAAGAGTCCTTCCGATCCGGTCTCGAGCATGAGGACAGGGACAAACCCTGCAAAACCAATCATCATTCCCAAAAGTTTTTTGAGGTTCATCTTTTCCCCAAAGTGGATATAGGAAAAAAGAGCTGCAAAGAAGGGGGAGAGGCTATAGATAAAGCAGGTTTTGGCGGCGGTGAGGTGTTGCAAGCCCCAAAACTCTAAAATATTTGTGAGGTAGATGCTAAAGACGGCAAGAGCCAGAAGGGGAAGGATCTGTTTTTTCCCAATTTTGAGAGAGCTTCGATTTTTGATGAAGAGGTAACCCAGCAGGAGGACTGCCGCAAAGAGCATCCGGAAAGCGGTTAAGAAGACGGGAGGGCTGTTTTCAAGAGCCATCTTTCCAAAGGAGAAGACGCTCGACCAGGCCGCATACATAAAAATAACTAGAAAAATCGACATAAACCCTTTCCTTGAGTGTAAAGGGGAATTTTATCAGATTACGCGGGTGTGATCAAGCTTAAAATGGCTGGCTCAATGTGGGCGTCTGGGAGGAGTCGAAGAACTGTGGGATTTTGGGTTAAAGAATCAAAGCCAGGGATAGGATCTTTTTCTTTAAGGGCATGGGCCTGGTGGGTGACGGGGAGTCCCCCGATGAGGTTTTCCCTATAGATCTCCTGAAAGTGGGGGTTAGATAAGACGTTATGTGGGTGGTCCGGATCGAGCGGAATCTCAAGATTTAGCCACCCTTGGAGGGTCATTGAAAGGGCTGTACCGACCGATGTTCGACTGTTGTTGCTTTTGCAGTGGATCACTTCACCGAGATTTAATTGCTTGGCGATAAGGATGCGGTAGAATAAAGCCTCTTCTGGAAGAAGGGAGCCACTTTCTAGATGGGTGAGCGCGACCTGAACAAGAGGGTCGCTACTTTCAAATGCCCCCAATATCTCAAGTCCTTGCCGATTGATTCTTGTTTGATTGCTAATGGTTTTTCGATCGATCGCTTCGACAAAGTAAAGCGGCTTTACATAGACCCTTTTTCCATTGATCGTATCGGGTAAGAATCCTTCTAGGTCATGTAACACCCTCTCTTCTTGAAGGGGATTTGAAGAACTCAGGTCGTTGACGATATAGGTTAAGAGGTAGCCATCTTCATTGCAAGTAAGGCCCCTTCGGAGCTTTTCTTCTTTTTTTAGCTCACTTTGGAGCATCCAATTAACCTGCTCGATCGCTTTTTCTTTTGTACCGGGGCGGCCGGTATAGACAATCGTTTTTTCTGTTTCCTCATCTTCAATTCGGCGGGCATTGGCAAGTCTGTTTCTATTTTTCTGACGACTTGAAGTGACCGTATCGTGAAGGACAACGATTTTACCCTCTTCTTTAAAGGCTATTGGACGCTCTTCACTCCCGATAGGTTTCCATTTTTGAGGGCCGTTATAGAGCCAATAAGAGATGCTAGTTAACTTGTGCCACGGTCTGGAGCCACTAGCCACTAGGGATTTAGGGATAGGAATAACTCTGAAGTTTCGGGCCCTTTTAAAGCTGTAGTTAATCATCTCACAAGCTCTAGGCTCTAAAGAGCGTTGATAGTTGCGTAGCCCCTCTTCAATGCTAAGACATTTTATGATGTAGCCAAGGCGTTTGATCATCCCTAAAATTTTTTCTTTAAAGCTGTTTTCAAGTCCGCTATAAAATTCATCGGGGAAGGTGTTTAGCGTCCGAATCAGCATCTGATCCCGCGTTTCAAAATTTTCCTTGTCGGCTACGACTGGAGAAGGGGTCGGTGGGAGAGGTTCAATTCCAACCTGGCCCCCATCTGATGCATACCATGACCTACCGGATAGGTTGGTTGAATGATTGTAAATTGTTTTAGCGCTCATAACATTACAATTTTACCATTTTTTTTGATAAAATGATAATAATAAATTATATTTTATTATCCATAATGAGCTGTCGAAAATCTTGCATGAGCTCCACCATAAAGTGAAGGTTGTGGATAGAGGCTAAGGTCATAGACGTAATTTCCTTAGCTTTAAAGAGATGGTGAATATAGGCTCGGGTATAGTTCTTGCAGGTGTAGCAAGTGCACCCCTTGTCAATCGGTTCAAACTCGCCACTATGTTTTCCACGGGTGATTTTCATTCTCCCTTCTCGGGTGAGAAGAGTTCCGTGGCGCGCCGCCTTCGTGGGATAGGAGCTGTCAAAGGTGTCGATCCCAAGAGGGACGCAGCTTTTGAGCGATTCCAAATCGGCAATGCCGAGAAGGTGGTTGGGCACGCTTTCGGGAAGCTTGGGAAGGAGAGAGGAGAGCATCGTTACCATTTGCCCCTTTGTTTTTCCCATGCTTCCTCCAATCGCAAAACCATCGAAGGGGAGCTTTCTTAAAAAGTGGCAACTTTTTTCTCTTAAAGTGTCGTCAACGCCGCCATGGATGACCCCGTACATTGCCTGCTCTCGTGGGTCTTTAAGATGAGCTTCGAGTGACCGTTTTTCCCATGCGTGGGTCCGGTCCAAAGAGCGGATAAGCTCTTCGGGTTTGATATGATAAGGGGGGAGTTCATCGAAGGGGATGATGATATCGGCGCCGATTGCCTTTTGCGTTTCAACAGAGCTTTCGGGGGTGAGCAGCACCGAGCGTCCGTCGCGATAAGAGCGGAAAAGGACACCATCGTCACTGATTTTAACAACCGAGCCTCCCTGCTTTTTAGTCCCTTTGCTTTTGAGTTCATCAGCAACCGAGCCATAAGCTAGGCTAAAGACTTGAAATCCTCCTGAATCGGTGATGATCGGCATATTCCGATTGATAAAGCGGTGGATGCCGCCCCCTTTTTCGATCACCTCAGGGCCCGGCTGCAAGAGCAGATGGTAGGTGTTGCAAAACATGAGTTGCAAGCCAATCGAGCTGACCATTTCATTGTCGAGCGCTTTTAAGGTGCCGTTGGTGCCGACCGCCACAAAGTTGGGGGTGTCGATGATCCCATGGGGGGTGTGGATTCGCCCGACCCGTGCCCGCGACTTTGTCGAGGTGTGCAAAAGCTCAAACTTGAACGGGCTCATGCTTGATCCATTTTTTAACGAGGAGAGTGAAGGGGGCCATGGAGAAAATAGTGGCCATTTTTATGAGATAAGACATGAGGATGATCTCTTTCATACTGTGGGCAATGCCATAAAGGGCAACGTAGCTAAAGATCACTGTATCGAGGAGCTGGGTGGTGAGCGCGGCTAGGGCAAAAGAGAGGCCAAGAGGAAGCCTTTTTTTTGTCCATCCAAAGAGTTCGATATTGAGCTTTTGTGTGAGAAAAGTTGCTAAAAAAGAGGTTGCCATGATCCGAGGAGTCGACCCTAAAATAGCAGAAAAAGCGGGGTGCATTTCATCGTAGGTTGAAGGGCGATAGCGGAGCTGAAACTGGGCCATGATGATCATAAAAAAGAGGAGGAAAAAGGCGATCGAAAGACTTTTCTTCGCACATTTTTTTCCAAAGTAGGTTTGGAGAAGGGTCATCGAGAAAACGGCGCCGATGGTATAGACATCGCTACAGGTAACGCTTAAGCCAAAGCAGATCATTTGCTTGGTGACAAAAAGGTTGGCTAAGAGGACTTGGACAGCTAAAGAGGCGACAAGAGCCAGCTTTCCCATCCGGAGAGCTAAAAGGGCAAAGCCCACCATGACGATGATATGGAAAAAGAAGAGGAGTTCATTCATGGGATTTGACTTCAAGGCCGTCAGGAATGTGCAAAGTGGTGGTGGGGAAGGCGCATTCGGCTCCATGCTTTTCGATGATTTCGATCGTTTTCAGATAGACATCTTGTTGATAGAGCATGTAGTCGGCCCACTTGACCGTCTTTGTGAAGCAGTAAATCAAAAAGTTTAGTGATGAAGAGCCAAACTCGTCAAAGCGGACCATCAAGAACTTGTTGGTATCGATCTCGGGATGATTTTTGATCATCTCCTCTACCTCAGCGGTGATCGTCGCCATTTTTGTGGCGTCGGCATACCGAATCCCAATCCGCGTTTTGATCTGCCGGTTTGACATCCGCGAGGGATTAATCACTGAAATTGTTGAAAAAAGGCCATTAGGGACGTAGATTGGCCGCTTATCGAACATCCGGATCCGGGTGAGACGCCAGCCGATGTTTTCAACATACCCCTCGATTTCCCGGTCGGGAGAGCGGATCCAATCTCCGACTGAAAAGGGGCGATCCAAGTAGATCATCAGTCCCCCAAAGAAGTTTCCAAGAAGGTCTTTGGCAGCCAAACCGACAACCAAACCTCCGGCGCCACCAAAGGCGAGGACGGCAGAGATGTTGACATTGCACGTTTGGAGATAGACAAGGGTCGCAATGAGAAAAGCAGCAATCCGGGAAACCTGGCAAACGGCCCGCATCGTTGTCTTGTCATACCGCCTTTTTCTCTTCCTCTCTTCCCGAGAGTGTTCCTGCTCCATGTTTTTGATAAACCGGAGGGTGAACCACAAAATGATCGCAACAAGGGAAAAGTTTCTAAAGGGTTTGAAGATGTCCATTAAAGTTTCTTGCTCAAAATGGTAGGCAAGAAGCTGGACTGAGAAGGTGAGTCCTAAGATCCAGACGAAAATTTTTAGGGGGCGGATAAGGGCTTTTAGAAGGGCAGAGTCCCAAACCAGGTGGGTTTTTTCAACCCGGGGATAAGCCCGCTTATAAAACCGGCTGATGATGAAGTGGACAAGGAGGGTGAGTCCTAAAACCACCAAGACAGGAGTGAGCCAGTCCCGGTGGAGAAAAAAGTCAGTTACTTCTGTCGGGAGTTCTTCGTCCACTCTCTTCCTCATGGGGGGGTGATGGTTGATTTTGAGGTTCCATTTCTTCCATAAACTCGACCGAAGAGGTTTCGGTTCTTGTTATTTGCTTATATCCTTCGGGTGGGCCTAATGAGGGTGCCATAAAATCTCCTTGAGTTTTCCTTCTTCATGCAGCTGCACCACAATGTCGCAGCCGCCGATAAACTTTCCTCCCACATAAAGTTGTGGAAGGGTGGGCCAGTTGGAGTACTCTTTAATTCCTTGCCGGAGCGTCTCATCTTGGAGGATGTCCCGCGTTTCAAACTCCACACCCATTTGGTTTAAGATTTCTACCACTTTTCCAGAAAAACCACAAACAGGCATCAGTTTTGACCCCTTCATAAAAAGGATAACCGGGTGGCTTTCGATATCTTCTTTAATTTTTTCCTGGATTTCGCTCATTCCACTCCTCTGGGGTATAGGTTTTTAAACTCAGCGCATGGAGCATACCCTCAAAATGGTTTTTCAACGCGCTCATCACCATTTGGTGTTGCTCGACAAGGCTTTTTCCCACAAACTGGGGAGCCACGACAACCGCATCGAAATGGAGGCCATCTCCATGAGGGTTATTCACTTGCACGTCGGCCCCATCCAACGTTTCACCTATTGCACTTTCGATTTCAGAAATTTCTATCATATTCCGGTGAGTATAACCCAAGTAAGTGTTCTTGAAAAGCTTTTTGATGCGTAAAAATAATGCTTTAAAAATTTCTTGTAAGAAGCTGAGTATGGCGTAAAACTTATGGGAACTATGGCGTCAGCACTGTTTATCCTTTTTGTTCTTGCGGTATTTCTCCTCGTTGTCGGCTATGACTCTTACCGATTCAACAAAAGGAAAAAGGCCGATAAACAATAATTTTTTCTCTTGAGGAATATCCAAGCAAACCTTTTAATAATGCAAAAGGTAGATAGATGATGAAGCGGATTGCTGTGACAGGTGGAGGTGGGCAGATTGCCTATAGCCTCCTTTTTCGGATCGCAAGTGGGGAGCTCTTTGGAAAGGAGGAGCCTATCGCCCTCCACATTCTGGAAATTCCCGAGTCGGCAGAGGTCCTTAAAGGCATTGTCATGGAGCTCGAGGACTGCGGCTTTCCCCACCTCAAGGAAATCAAAGTAGGAAGTGATCCTGAAGAAATTTTTGGCGATGTCAACGTCGCTGTTTTAGTGGGGGCTAAACCGCGCGGTCCGGGAATGGAACGAAAAGACCTTCTCAGTGAGAATGGAAAGATTTTTGTGGGGCAAGGGGAGGCCTTAAACCGAGTGGCGGCAAAAGATGTGACCGTTTTTGTTGTTGGAAACCCCTGTAATACCAACTGCTTAATTGCGATGCACCATGCTCCCGATATTCCGAAGGAGCGGTTCCATGCGATGACTCGCCTTGACCAAAACCGGGCCCAGTTTCAGCTGGCTAAAAAAGCTGGGGTCAGCGTCGACGCGGTGGAAAATGTCGTTATTTGGGGAAACCATTCGGCAACGCAAGTTCCCGATTTTGTTAATGCTAAGATTGATGGAAAGAAAGCTTCAGAGATGATCTTTGATCAGAAATGGCTGGAAGGGGAGTTTATGGAGACGGTCCAAAAAAGGGGAGCAGCAGTCATTGCAGCGCGAGGGAAATCGTCCGCTGCATCGGCAGCCAATGCCATTTTAGATGGGGTGCACGCCCTCTTTAACCCAGGACCAACCTTTTCTTCTTGCATTTTCTCTGACGGCAACCCTTATGGGGTCCAAGAAGGGCTAATTTTTTCTTTTCCATGCACGCTTATCAGTCCTGGCGTTGTAAAAATTGTTTCTGACTTCGAAATCACCCCCTTCTTGAAGGAGAAGCTTGTGGCAACGGAGAAAGAACTTTTGGAAGAACGGGACGCAGTGGCTCACTTACTCAAAGGGCATTAGAATGGAAGAAGTTTTATTCCAGGTGACAAAAGATCAGCTCGAAACGGGGATGCGGGGCTATCCTGTTGGCTATTGCACGACCTCTTCTGTCGATCCTAAGAAAGGGCTTTTCTATCGTGGGCGTCCCATCTCTGAGCTCTATAAATGGGAGCCGGAAAGGGTTCTTTTTTTCCTCCTCCATGGGAAAGAGGGGAGCGCCCAGGAAATTACAAGCTTTAGTGGCGAGCTAAAAAAGAGGGCCCACTGCTCTCATGCGGTAGTCAACCATATCGAGTCGCTCCCAAGACAAGGCCATCCGATGAAGCTTTTTAGTAGCGCTCTTTTAGTCTTAGGAATGCTTGAAGGGCAAGATGACTACCGTGAGGATGCATTAAATCTCATTGCAAAACTTCCCCACCTTACAGCTATTGTGATTAATTACCATGCAGGTTGGGGAGAAACACCTTCTCCGAGCAGCGATAAGGGGTATATGGAAAATTTTGCCCATATGCTTCAAGTCCCTAGCGCCGATGGCCACCTTTCAGAGGTATTTCGCCTCTTTAATATTCTCCACTACGATCATGGTGGGGGGAACCTTTCCACCTTTGTTGGAAAGGCAATTGCGTCGGGGCTTGAAGAGATGTATGGGTCGATTTGTGGGGCGATGTGCGCCTTGGCAGGACCCCTCCATGGACGAGCGAATCAGGTAACCCTGACATTTGTGGAAGAAACTCTCAAAGAAGTTGGAGAAAATGCAACTCCGGCTGATGTAGAGCAATTTGTTCGCAAACGGCTGGAAAGTAAAGAGAAAATCTTTGGGTTTGGCCATGCTGTTTTAAGAGCAGAAGATGCGCGTGCCACGATTTTTTATGACTATGCACAAAAACATTTTCCCGATCATCCTCTTGTAAAAATCGCCCTTCTTCTACGGACAGAAGGGACAAAGGTCCTTAAGGAAAACCCCAAAATTTCTAACCCCTATCCTAATGTCGATGCGATGTCGGGAATTCTTTTAACCGCTGCGGGATTTCCCTATCCGGAATATTATACTGTTTTATTTGGCCTTTCCCGATCAGTGGGGATTGCCACCCAAATTGTTTATGAGCGGCTAGAGGCGCGAGAGGGAAAAGGGACCCCGATTGTTCGTCCCCGCTACATCTATAAACCGAAGTAAGGCCATGACATTTCAAGAAATCGAACACATTTTTAACCGGGCTTTAAAGTACTCCTTTTCCCGAAAAAAACTCCTCTTCATGTTCCCTATCTTGGTGGTGTGTGGGCTGATGCTCGTTTTTTGTAGAGCTTTGGCGGTAAACGCTGGTCAGTGGGTCGTTTTGAGCCTCACCTTTTTGCCGATCTTTTTGTCGTCAGGTCTTTTACTAGCAGCGGGGGTGGTTCTCGCGCGGGTGTATCACCATGAAGTGAAGATGATTCCCTTAAGTTTTAAAAAAATCTTAAGCCAGTCGTGGGAACTTCTCATCGGTGTTTCTTATCTTACCTTTCCCCTCCTTTTGGCTTACCTGTTCCTGTGGATGGTGATGGGGGTCTTTTATCTCCTCAAAGAAATCCCTTCTCTTGGCGATGTCTTAGGGGTGATTTTGGCGTTTGGCCCTTTTTTACTTGTCCTTGGTTCGCTCATTCTATCGTTTTTTAACCTTTTTTTGCTCTTTTTTGCCACCCCCCACATTGCCCTTAACTCGAGACTCAAACTCAAACTTGCTGAAGATGTCTACTCCCGTTTTAAGGAGACCCTTTTCACAAGCTTGACCCTTTTCCTCATCGGTCTTGTCCCCCTCCTTTTGATCGTTGGGATTCTCTCCTTGGCCGCATTTCTCACTGGGATTAGCTTTTTTATTGAAGCAAAAACCCTTACGATTGCCCTCCAATGGTTCTTTGTGATGATCCCCTTCTGCGCGATGCTCACCCCTGGTATCCTCTTTTTCTTCAACTTTGCTGTTGAGAGCTACGCTTTTATGCAGAAAAAATACCGCTTGGCAACGTAATGAAGCTCGCGGTTATTGGTGGGGGATTCTCCGGTTTAGCTCTTTGTTATTACCTCCTTAAAAAAGGGGGAGAGGTGACCCTTTTTGATCGTGGTGGGGGCGCTTCAAAAATAGCATCAGGGCTTCTCCACCCTTACCCGGGAGAAAATGGGTCTCTTTCCTGGAAAGGGGTCGAGGGGATGAGGGAGACTCGCACCCTCCTAGAGATGGTGGGTCCCGACGTCTATAAAGAGACGGGGATTTTGCGATTTGCGGTGAGTGAAAAACAGCGCAAGGTGTTTAAAAAGAGATCAGAGGAGCATTCTGACATCGAGTGGTGGGATAAAGAAAAATGTCACGATTTTGTTCCAGGAAGCTCTTATCTTCCAGGTATTTTTATTCGCTCAGGAATCACCGTTCATGCAAAGGCTTATCTAGAGGGGCTTTGGAAAATCTGTGAAGCGTTGGGAGGGCGTCGCGAAGAAAAAAGTGTAGTTCTAGATGATTTGCAAGGGTTTGACCGGGTGATTTTAGCAGCCGGTGGCGGGATTCGCTCTTTTGCTGCTGCAAAAAAACTCGACCTCCGCTTTACCAAAGGGCAACTTCTTGTTTGCAAAAGGCCCCACTACTTAAAAGGGGAGAGTAGCATCACCGGAAAAGGGTACCTTGCATTAAGCGAGCGGGAGGACCGGTGCTACTTAGGTTCCACCTATGAGCGCCGCCACACAACCGAAGAGCCCTGTTTAGGAACGGCGACCGATCTGATTTTTAACCAAATTGGGCAGTTTATCCCCTCGTATGGCGCGTTTCACGTTGAAGGGTGTTTGGCAGAGATGCGGGTGTCGACAAAAGACCGCCTCCCCTTTATAGGGAAGATTGATGCAAATACTTATGCGATGACAGGTATGGGGTCACGTGGCCTTCTATACCACGCCTACTTTGGGAAAAAACTTGCCGAGGAGGTGATGGGATGAAACTCCTCTTCCTAGGAACTGGAGGGTCGATGGGTATTCCGGTGATCGGATGCAGCTGCCCGACCTGCACCTCAACATCTCCTCATGATAAAAGGCTTCGCCCTTCGCTCCTTTTAACCGATAAGGACAAGCGGTATCTGATCGATATCGGCCCTGACTACCGGCAACAAGCGTTGAAATATGGGATCGACCGACTGGATGGACTTCTGATTACCCATACCCACTATGACCACATTGCAGGGCTTGATGAGCTCCGGATCTATACCTTTCGGCAAAAAAAACCAGTTCCTTGCCTTGTTTCTCGGGAAACTTTGGCCGAGCTAAAAGTGCGCTACCACTACTTCACCCCTCCTCATGAGACGACTAAGTTGGAGTTTTTCATTCTTGAAGGGGAAGCGGGAGAGACTGTTTTTGAAGGGCTTTCCCTAAACTATTTTTCCTACAGCCAACAAGGAATGAAGGTGACCGGTTTTCGGTTTAACAATTTGGCTTATGTGACCGATATTAAAGAGTATGATGAAATGATTTTCGAAGCCCTTAAGGGGGTTGAAACCCTTATCATCAGCGGATGGAAGGAAGAAAGTTCCCACGCCCACTTAAGCATTGATGAGGGGATGGCCTTTGCAAGGAAAGTAGGGGCAAAAAAGTGTTACTTTACCCATATCTCTCATGAGCTTAAAGCTGAAAAACAGTTGCCAGAGGGGTTCATTCTCGCTTATGATGGATTAGAGCTCAACATATAACAGGTTCATGAAAGAAGACAAGCTTTACGAAGATATTAAATATGACCTTAGCGACCTGAAAACAGCCCTCGTTGCAGGGGGGTATGATCGGGCCGCAGACCTTCCCTTGTGCAAAGAGCACTTGGACGAACTTGCAGCCCTTGCTGATACCTATGGTTTTGAAGTCGTTGCCAAAGAGCCTTGCTCGATTCGAACGATTGATGCCGCCCTTTTCTTCGGGAAGGGGAAGGTGGAGGAGCTCCGTCAAAAAGGGGAAGAGGTCAAAGCCGATGTCATTATTTTCGACGATGAAATTTCCCCCAATCAGCAGAGGAATTTAGAACGAATTTTTAAAAAGCCGGTGATCGACCGGACAGAGCTTATCTTAGAGATTTTTTCGCAGCGAGCCCAAACCAAAGAGGCGATGCTTCAGATAGAGCTGGCCAAAAGCCATTACCAGAGGCCTCGCCTTAAACGGCTTTGGACTCACCTTTCACGCCAATCTTCAGGAGGAGGAGGTTTTGTAAAAGGGGAAGGGGAAAGGCAAATTGAGCTTGACCGCCGTCTCGTTGATAAGCGTATTACCCGCCTGAAAAAAGAGCTTGAAGAGGTGCGCTACCAAAGAGAAGTGCAGCGGAAATCGCGCGTGCGCTCAGGGATTCCCACCTTTTCGATCATCGGCTATACCAATGTGGGGAAGTCAACCCTTTTAAACGCACTGACCGCAGCCGATGTTCTCATGGAAGACAAACTCTTTGCAACCCTTGATACAACGACCCGGAAATTTACCCTTCCCAACCACCAAGAAATTCTTCTGATCGACACCGTCGGATTCATCCGAAAAATTCCCCATACCCTTGTAGCTGCATTTAGAAGCACCTTGGAAGAAGCGGTTTTTACCGACATCCTCCTCCACCTGGTCGATGTCAATCACCCTCTTGCTGAAGAGCATGCCGAGTCGACCTACGCCGTTTTAAAAGAGCTGACCGCAGAAGACAAGCCGATCATCACCGTTCTCAATAAAGTGGACGCCCTGGAAGATAAAAAGGTGATTGCTCGCTACAAATTAAAATATCCCCGCGTGGTTTCCATCTCCGCTTTAACTCACGAAGGGTTTGAGGCCCTTTTAGAGATGATGATGACCGTTCTAAAAGATCTCCGCAAAGTTGTGCGTCTGCGGATTCCCCAAAAAGAGTATGCACTTGTCAGTGAGCTGATGGAAGAGGGGAGAATTATTACCCAAGATTATGAAGAAAATGATATTCTGATCGAAGTAGAAATTCCAAAATCACTTGCCCATAAAGTAGAGAAATATCATGACATCAATTGCCCAAATTCCTAGAGAGGAGCGTCCCCGCGAGCGTCTCCTTTATCGGGGCTCTGATGCCCTTTCCCTTGCCGAGCTTTTAGCGATTTGTTTAGGCAATGGCCATAGGGGAACCTCTGCCCTTACCTTAGCCCAAAAACTCCTGGGTTACTTTGGCTCTCTAAGCGCCCTTTTTGAGGCTTCGATTGAAACTCTCACCCAAATGAAAGGAGTAGGCCCAGCAAAAGCCATTCAGCTCAAGGCGGTCTTTGCCCTTGCTAAGCGGCTCAACGCCGTTGCTGGGAAGGGGAAATATCCCGTTTCCTGCCCGAAAGATATTTACACCTTTATTGCCCCCGAAATTCGTGGAGAAACGCAAGAGGTTGTAGCGCTGATGCTTCGTGACGTAAAGGGGCGTATTTTTCATCATGAAATTTTGGGAAAAGGGACTTTAAATGGGGTCATCGTCCATCCGCGGGAGGTCTTTAACCGCGCATTGCAGCGCCATGCTTATAGCATAGTCCTGGCTCACAACCATCCGAGTGGTGATCCCACCCCTTCACAGGCTGACTTAGAGGTGACTAGGCTTCTTGTTTCCTCGGGGCGTCTTTTAGGGATCCCCCTTGATGATCATCTCATCATTGGGAGAGTTTCTTACATTTCCCTCTGGGAAGAGGGAAAAATTAAGAGCCCTCGATACAAGAAAAATTTTAGCTAGATTTTTGATTGAAAATAGGGCATACTGTTTCCCATGAAGAAATATAAAATTGCCACACTTGGATGTCGCACCAATCAGTATGAGTCGCAAGCCCTGTTAGACCAGCTTGAAAAAAAGGGTTATGAGGAAGCGGCTCAAGGGGAAAAGGCCGACCTTTGCATCGTCAATACCTGCACTGTTACCGAGTCGGCCGACAAGCGCTCTCTTTATCAGATCCGGAAGCTTGCCCGGGAATATACCCCAGAGCGGATGGTGGTGACCGGTTGCTTTGCCGAGCGCTCCCAAAAAGAGTTGAAGGCCCTTCAAGAGGTGACTGACGTGATCCCCAATAGCAAAAAAGAGGAGCTTCTCCCCCTCATTTTTCCCGAGGAGGAGTGGCCCGAGTTTCAGATCGAGCGGTTTGAGGCCCACACCCGCGCCTTTGTAAAGATCCAAGATGGGTGCAACTCCTATTGTAGCTATTGTATTATCCCTTTTGTGCGGGGACGCTCCCGTTCCAAGAAAGTCTTTGAGATTTTGCGAGAGGTTGAGGCTCTTGTCGCAAATGGGTATAAAGAGGTCGTTTTGACCGGGATTAATATCGGCGATTTTGATGGAGACGAGACCCCTCCTTTTCGTCTTAGCGACTTGGTCCGCCAAGTGGACAAAATAGAAGGGCTTGAGCGGATCCGAATTTCCTCGATTGACCCTGATGAGATTGATGATGACCTTCTCGATGCCGTGATCAATGGAAAGAAGACCTGCCCTTCGATGCACATTGTTCTCCAGTCGGGTTCCAATCTCACATTGAAGCGGATGCGGCGGAAGTACACCAAGCAAGACTTTATTGATGCGACAAAAAGGCTTCTTAAGGCCGACCCCAACTTTACCTTTACGACCGACATTATTGTGGGTTTTCCGGGGGAGTCGGAAGAAGAGTTTCAAGAAACGCTCGCGTTGATGCGAGACGTGCGTTTTGCCAAGGTCCATATGTTTCCCTATAGTGACCGGCCAAAAACCCGCGCCTCGAGAATGCCGAACAAAATTTCTCCTGAGCTGATTCAAAAAAGGAAGGCTGAGCTTTTAAAAGTGGCGGAGCGAAATGCCTTTGAACTTAGAAATCAATTTATAGGGAAGACCTTTTCTGTCCTTTTGGAGACCCCGAAGATGGGGCATACAGAAAACTTTCTCCCCGTTTTTATACCCGACAGTCATTTAAGCCCGAACACCCTAATCCCTGTCACATGTGTGGACAACAACCCCGAAGGACTCATTGGTGAAAATCAAGCTGACAGAAAAGTACAAGCCCTTTTCGCATGAAGAAGGAACCCCCCTTCTTCTTCCCAAAAGCCCCTGGAAGGTAACCGCCTATCCTGCGAAGGTGATCCTTGAAAATCTTATTTCGGTGGAAAAAAAAGAGGCCCATACGATCGTTCCTCATATCAAGGGGCCCCTTGTGCAGTTTACCGTGATGCAGGATTTGGAGCGGCAGTGGGTCCGCATTTTTGGAAGAGGACCTGAGGGCTATTTCTCTTACCGCCTTGTTGCCTCTGCCTATGAGATCACCCTTTTCCTCGAGCGGGGGCCCAAAGAGGGAATCGCCTTTACCCATGAAGGAGAAACCAAACTCCTCAAGCGAAAAGAAGAGCTTATTCTTCCTTCGAACACCCCTGCTTTTGGAGAAGACCGTTTTGAAAAAATGCACTTTGGGTGTAGCAAAAAGCAAGACTGGACCTTAGTAAGAAGGAGGCTGAGTCTCGAAGAAATTTTGCCTATCTGGCATGCTTTGGGCAAACATATCCCCGAGCATCCCCTTTTGGATGTGGGGACAGCCCATTATCTTAAAATCTGCCAAGAGCTTGTTGAGAAAAAAGAGCGCGCAAACATTGGCGCTGCTTTTTTGAACCTTTTTAAAATAGGTTTTTCTGGAATTTTACTGCCCAGCTTAACAGACGAAACCCACCACACCTTTATTCCCGAAGGAGGGCAGATCCCTCCCGAAGCTTCCCCCCTTCTCCTATTAGGAAAAGGGGCCCGCCTTATCCGGAGCCTTCTCATTGAAGACAAGGGGAACCACTTTGCGATCCTACCTTGTTTGCCCAAAGAGCTGCATGCTGGCCGCTTTACCGACATTGCATTAAGCGGAAGTCTTACCCTTGACCTTGAGTGGTCCAAAAAGCTGATTCGGCGGGTGGTTTTGCATCCCAAAGAGGATCAAAAGCTCACCCTTACCTTCCAGTCGGCAATCGATTCTTTCCGTTTGCGAAAAGGGCGGCGAGGCCGCGGCAAAACCTATGCTGCTGGCACCACCCTCACCCTTAAGGGAGGCACACTCTACATCCTTGACCGCTTTCAGAAGTAACAAAGTATAAATTATTGATTGTGAACAGATTAGTGTTTTCTGTGTTCAAAAAACAAACCAGAATCAGCCTTTTGGGGTGATCATCTTCAAAGAAGAGGGGAGGATTCGGATATAGACATCTCCTTCAAAATCACAAGGTTCCCCATCGATATGGAGGGTTTGGAAGGGTTTTTTAAGGATCACCTCTTGGCAGCGGAAGATTTCCGTATATTTTGAGTCATCGAGGTGTTTGGTGAAGAGGTCATGGGCCAGTTTGGGGGCTGCATGGGGAGGAAACTCTTTCCAGATGATCACATCGAGGTAGCCATCATCGACCTTTGCATTTGGAGCGATAAATGCATTGTTTCCATATTGGTTTGAATTAGCAAAACAGATCAAAAAAGCTTTTTTATGAAGAGGTTTTCCATCGATTACCAGGTCATAATCCTGCGGCTTGTATTGGGGAAGTTCCGAAAGAACCGCCAAAAGATAGGAGGCTGGTCCCCGCTTGCCCGAGTTAGAAAAAGTGCGGCTCACATCAGCATCGAAGCCGATCCCTGCCACACCTAAATAAGATTGATCATTGATCTTAACCGTATCGACCCATTGATCGTGCATTTCGTTGATCACCTGGATTGCTTTTGCAGGATCCTTAGGGATATTGAAGGAGCGGGCAAACCCATTTCCCGAGCCGGTTGGGATAATAGCAAGAGCCGCTTGCGAGCCGATCATCCCTTGGGCAACCTCGTTGACCGAGCCATCGCCTCCCACCGCCACAATGATTTTTGCGCCCTGTTTCACCGCTTCTCTGCTGAGCTCTGTGGCGTGGTGGGGTCTTTTCGTATAGAGGATTTCATACTCAAACGCCTTCCGGTCGAGATTTCTTCGAACGAGTCGTTTAATTTTTTTTTGTTTTCCCACCCCGGAAATAGGGTTCACAATAAAAACGGCTTTATCCTTCGCCTCTAGTGTCCCGCAAAGCGTTAATAGTAAAACTATAACTGAAAGTAGCTGCTTCATAACAAATTACTATACCCCAATGGGCGATAGTCAGCAAGTTTCATGAAATCGCTAAAAGGCGATTTTATGAAGTGTTCTAATTTTGCATAAAAAAACTCTTTGACGGAAATAGACCAGATGATCCATGCTTATTTTAAGCTTTTGTAAAGAGGATAGGTGTAGAAGGAGAAATTATGGCGTCAAGCTCGCAGACTGGTGCAACAGCAACTACTCCACTCGCACAAATTAAAGAAAAATGGTTTGGGCAGGTTTTTAAGGACTGTAAACACCCGGATGAGCATAAGGATCTCGGTAGGCAGCTTTTAATCTTGAGCTCTGTCCCGAGAGATCAAGTTTCAATGAGGAAAAGGGGAGTTGTCCAAAGCTATCCGTTTCCATTAGATAGTGAACAAAAGGATATAATCAAGCAATTTTTTGGATCTGACGGAACCACAACACTACCACCTAGCTTCGAAGGTTGCGAAGAAGGAAAGACCTTTGAGGAATGGGTGCGAACCTGTTGGAGAGCTCCTCAAGTTCGAGAGCTTTTAAAAGTAGATTATAAAAGAGATAGCACACCCTTTTATGAAGCTATATTGGGTGATGATGCCGAGCAGATAAAGGCTCTTTTAAATAAGGGGGAAGATGTCACTCAGCCTAACTATTATGGTTTAATACCAATTGATTTGGCTATTTGCTTAGAAAAAGAACATGCAAAAGAAGCCTTGCTCAACCCTGATAATTATTTGTCTCCATTAGAGTTTGAGAATTTCGTTCCTCCATTAGGGGATGATGAGGCCAAAGTGGTAGCTACAAAACTCAGCAATAGAGCCTGGTGCCTTTATAACTCTTACCAGAGTGAGAAAAATATTGGGGGGGCGCTTAAATGTTTATTAAAAGCTCTAACTCAACTTGCCTCACTCGAACTTGATTCAAGCTGCGACCCTCTTCTGCTAGAAAGGATACACCTACGTTTGGGGGAGATTTATGGTGATAGAGGGCAAGAGGGTGATTTCGAGAGTGCCATCAAGCACTGCATGGAAGCATGGTGTTGTCAAAGAGAAATTATTTGTGTAAGAAGGGCAAAAGTGCTTCTGCACCTCGGAGATGTCTGCAAAAGAAAAGGTAACGTTCTTAAAGCTGGGCTAAGCTACCGGCAAGCAGAAGAGCTATTTTGCCGTCATGGGTACCCTATCGGTAAAGACTATGGATTTGCACTAGACAAGCTTGGCAATTTTTTTTTAAGCAAGGGCGCTTTGAAAAAAGCAGCGGAATATCTAAGAGCGTCGCTTGACTTAAAGGCCATCCTCTATAGCGGCCCCCACCCTGATATTGCTCTCACAATAAACAGTTTAGGGCTGCTTTATGTTGAATTGGAAGCTTACCAAGAGGCTGTTTCCTTGTATCAAGAGGCTATTGCCATAGAAGAAAAGTACCGAAAAAATCAACGACATGAATCGATTGGGTTAAAAATAGGGAACATGGCTTATGCCTATGGAAAAATATATGAAGAGACCGGAGAAGAGGAAGACTTCAACTTAGCTCGCGAAACCTATTTTGCTGCAGGTAAGCATTTCGAAGATGTTACTTCAGAAGAGGCTGTGCAACACCACGTTAATTTCGGGAGTTTTTTAAAAAGGTCGGAAATGTATAGTGCCGCTGTAGACGAATTTGAAAAAGCCATTCCGGTTGCAAGGAGCTTAGAGAATCAAACTCTTTTGGCTTTTGTCCATAAAGAGAAGGGAATCACGTACTTTGAACTCAAAGCTCTTAGGAAAGCTAAAAAATCACTAGAAATAGCTCTTTCTGCTACAGAGAAACTGGATACACCTGATAATAAAATATTACGCCTAGATGTTTTGAATCACCTTAGGTCTGTGCACTTGTGCCTGGATGGTAAGGGGAAGACAAAAAGGAGGACAAAAGGGTTAAAGTCGCAGACTACAAAAGTGCAGATGAGATTAGAACGTGGTTTAGAAAAAAAAGAAAAACAATTGGCTTTAAATTGGAGCGAGTTAGGACCAGAACAGGGAGAGTCAGAATCAGGTGTTTCTGATCGACAAAAGCTTGTTAGTCAGCTCGATCAAATAAAGCAAAATATTGTTTCGACAAGAGAGCTAGGGTCAAGAGGGCCAGGGCCAACTTACTAACTTCAACTTGAGGATTTGTAGTATGCCAGGAAGAGTAGGGGACGACTATGCACGGCTTGCAGCAATTATTGTGGCTGCAGGAAATGATACAATATACCCAGTGAATACTCCAGAAGTCCAGACCATCAGAGCGGATGACTGTCTTAGAACTTATTATATCGCATTTGATCAGGAAATGCGGAAGGTAAGAAAACTTCTTGCTCTTTTGCAACAAAATGCACCTATTGCTCAATTGGTTCAAAACAAAAGGTTTAGGATTGCAAACTTTTTTCAATTTGCTGTTTCGATTGTTTTTGGTGCAGCTCCGGTTCCCGGTGGCGGAGCAATTGCAACGGTAGTTAATACCATTATTAGCTCTGTTACGGAAGCGCATCAAGAGAATGTAAATAGAAGATTAGCGGAAGTGGTTAGTCGGATGGGTCGTGAACATTGTGAGTATGTAGCAAGGGCAGTGACGATAAGATATTCACGACAAATTCTGTTAGTGGAGCCAGCAAAATGTGAGGAATTAGCCAAGAGAGGGGTCATTAGATTTCTGATCTCTATTTTGAAGCCTGGTGGTGCTTCTCATGAAAATCGGATATGTAATGTAAGAATTCATAGCTACAGAGATGCGATTTTATTACAAAAAGAGTTTACCCAAGAGACAGCGCTTACTGCTAATGCTATTTATACAAAGCCTGGATTTTTGTTTTTCAATCAAGGGGTTCAACCTAACCCAGAGGGTGGAGCTCGCTATCCTAGGGAGAATTTTATAATTGCCGGAATAGCGACTCGCCAAGGGAGAAGAGGAAAACCGAAAGAGCGCAAGGGGAGAAGAAAATACCGTTATTTTCTTGCTTATGGACACGAAAGAGTTGCCCTGGGTGATCGGTTGAATCCTCATGATAGCGCGCGTGTTCGCAGGAGGAGTTATCGCTTTACTCAGATGCCTACGCAGCCTAACCATCAAGCCCAGGAAAATGCTATTAGACAAGCTTTCCTAGGTATAGCCGAAGACATAACGACCAGGATTCGCCAGGAGCTCCGCAGGGACATTGATTTTTTTGCCTATGATATTGATATAAGGATGAAAGAATTGCATTCTCGGATGGATGCAGCAGAAGATGACATTGCAGCTTTAAAAGCCGAACGTGCAGCTATGGAAGCCAAGCTTGAGGCTTTAAAAGCCGAGATGGCAGCTTTAAAAGCAGAAAATGAGATTCTCATGGCAACATTTAACAAGTTTAGCGAACATCATTCTTTAGCACCAGGTATCCTCGACAAATTAGCTGCAGATATTGCTGAAGATATTCAAAAAACACAACCTTCCGGTGATACTGCTGTCGCTGCGTCAAGTCAAGCGAGTAGCTCTGCAAGTGCCAGTAACCCGACTCAGGCTGCTAGCAGCTCGAGCACTAGTATTCGGTTAGTATTAAATACATCCAGTACGTCCTCCTCTGATTCTGATGATAATTAACCACTAGTCAGAAAACCCCCTTTTGGTTCAGGATAGGGTCCATGGACCCTATCAATCCACATCACTATTTGGGGCTGCATGAGGAAGGGACCCTCATCCGTCTTTTGGAGCCTGGAGAGCTCGAGGTTCTTGGTGAGAAAGTCACCCTTGAAGGCCGTGAGTATCACTCTTCGCAGCCACTCACCTGTAAAGACTATCGGATCACCCACCCGAGCGGTCTTGCTGCTCACGATCCTTATGCCTTTTTGCCCACCTTTAGCAAAGAAGATGAACAGGCATTCCAAACAGGCGACCATGGAATGGTCGATGAAGTCATGGGAGGAAGACTTTGCACCCACCAAGAAATCGGTGGGGTAAAGTTTGCAGTATGGGCCCCATGCGCCAAACGGGTTTCTCTCGTAGGCGACTTTAATGGTTGGCAAGTAGAAAAAAATCCGATGCGGCGGATGGGAGCGTCGGGGGTGTGGGAACTTTTTGTCCCAGGTTTAGAAGAGGGAGCTCTTTACAAGTTTGCAATTTTTACTGCCGAGGGGAAGATCCTTTTTAAGGCCGATCCTTATGGCTATCAGGGGGAGATGCGCCCCCATACCGCATCGGTTGTCACGCAGATCGATCGACACGAGTGGGGCGACCAAGAGTGGATGGAAAAGAGGAAGCGGTGCCCCCATCAACCTCTTAATATTTATGAGCTCCATTTGGGAGCATGGGAAAAAGGGTACCGAGAGGTCGCTCCGATTCTAAGTGCCTATGTGAAAAAGATGGGCTACACCCACATAGAGCTGATGCCGGTGATGGGTCACCCTCTCGACGAGTCGTGGGGGTATCAGGTCTCAGGTTTTTATGCGATCTCCCGCCGGTATGGAACGGTGGAGGATTTTCAATACCTTGTCGACCATCTCCACCAAGAGGGAATCGGGGTCATCCTCGACTGGGTTCCAGGCCATTTCCCCACAGATGCTCATTCGATCGCCCGCTTTGATGGGACTTTTCTTTATGAGCATCAAGATCCTCGCCGGGGATACCATCCGCAATGGAATACCCACATTTTTAACTTTGGACGACATGAAGTGGTAAACTTTTTGATCGGGAGCGCTCTGTTTTATTTGGGGAAGATGCACATAGATGGGCTCCGGGTCGATGCGGTTTCGTCGATCGTCTATCTTGACTTTGAACGGAAAGAGGGAGAGTGGCTTCCCAACGCCGAAGGGGGAAGAGAAAATCTCGAGGGGATCGCTTTTTTAAAGAAGCTTAACCAAAGAGTGCACGATAGGTTTCCCACGGCGCTCATGATCGCCGAGGAGTCTCACGCTTTTCCCGGAGTGACTGACCCTGAAGGGTTAGGATTTGATTTAAGGTGGAACTTGGGATGGATGAACGATACGCTCAGATATTTTGGAACGAAATATTCTGCCCGTGCAGGAGCTCAAAACAGTCTCATCCACGAGATGAAATATTTTTACGCCGAAAAACATCTCTTACCCCTTTCCCACGATGAGGTTGTCCATGGAAAAAAAAGCCTTTTGTCGAAGTCGGTCGGTAACGAGTGGGAAAAGTTTGCCCACTTGCGTCTCCTTTTAAGCTATATGATCTGCCATCCAGGAAAAAAACTCCTCTTCATGGGAGGAGAGATCGGTCAGTGGCTCGAGTGGGACTGCAAAGAACCTTTTCACTGGGAACTTTTATCGCAGCCTTACCACCACAAACTGCACCGGTGCGTGGCAGACCTCAACCATTTTTACCAAAAGCGCCCCGCCCTTTATGTCGATGATTTTTCAAAAGAAGGGTTTGAGTGGATCGACCATAGCGACCACACCAATGGAGTGATTGCTTACTTGAGGCGGGGAGGAGGGGAAACCCTCCTTTGTATCCACCATTTTTCTCCCGAGGAGCTCGAAAACTATTTTCTTCCCTATAGAGGGGAAGTCAGGGAAATTTTTTCTACCGATTTAAAAGAATATGGGGGCTGTGGCATCATGAACCCTAACATAGCATGTGAAAAAGAGGGGATCCGACTGATCCTTCCCCCCTTGGCAACCCTTATCTTTCAAGTATGACCAAAGACGAATATTTAAAGCTCCTTGAAGAAATCCAAAAACATAACGCTCTCTATTTTCAAAAGGCAACGCCCGAAATCTCTGACTACGAGTACGATCTTCTTGTCAAAAGAGTTGAGGAAATCGAAGAAAAACATCCCGAGTGGGTCCCCACCGATAGCCCGACCAAGCGGGTGGGAGGGATGCCCACCAAAGGATTTGTGCAGGTTAACCACACCTATCCAATGCTCTCTCTAAGCAATACCTACTCGAAAGAAGAGGTCGCTGATTTTGTCAAACGGGTGGACAAAAACCTAGATGGGCGCGCTGTCGAATACTGCGTCGAGCTGAAGATGGATGGGGTGGCAATCTCCCTTCACTACGAAAAGGGAAAACTCACGCGAGGGGTCACCCGAGGAAATGGAAAGAGGGGGGACGACATTACTGCCAATGTGAAAACAATCCGCTCGATTCCCCACCAGCTAAAAGAGGCGGTCACCGTCGAAGTGCGGGGAGAGGTCTTTATTCCTCAAAAAGACTTTATCGAAATGAATCGGGAGCGGGAAGAGGGGGGAGATCCCCCTTGGGCCAACCCGCGCAACGCTGCTGCAGGCTCTTTAAAACTTCTCGACTCGAAAGAGGTAGCCAAACGAAAGCTCGACATCGTTACTTATAACGTTATTGCAGGGGGGCTCGAAAAACAATCCGATGTCCACGCCTACTTAAAAAAGCTTGGTCTTCCCGTTGGTGAAGAAAGACACTTTAAAGTGTGCAAAAATGTCGATGAGATCTTTGCTTTTGCAGACGCCATTGAAAAAGAGCGGCCCAAACTTCCCTTTGAAATTGATGGAATTGTCATTAAGGTTAACAGTCTCCGCTACCATGATATTTTAGGGGCAACCGCTAAAAGTCCTCGATGGGCAACCGCTTATAAATTTGCCCCCGAGCAAGCCGAAACCGTGATCGAAGCGATCACCGTCCAGGTGGGGCGAACGGGGGTTCTCACTCCCGTTGCCGACCTTAAACCGGTTCCCTTGGCAGGAAGTACCATCTCCCGCGCTACTCTCCATAACGAAGAAGAGGTGATCCGCAAAGACATTCGAGAAGGGGACACCGTGATTATCGAAAAAGGGGGCGATGTCATTCCCAAAGTAGTCCGTGTTCTGACCGACAAAAGGGCTTCCCACTCCCAGCCTTGGAAGATGCCCAAAAACTGTCCTATTTGCCACTCGCCTGTCACTCGAAAAGAGGGAGAAGTGGCGGTGCGGTGTCCCAATAAAACAGCATGTGGGGGGCAAAACTTGCGTCGCATCTCCTTTTTTGCCAGCAAAAACGCAATGGATATCGACCATCTCGGCCCTGAAATTGTCAAAAAGCTTGTCGAACTCGGTTTTGTCACCCGGATCTCCGACCTTTATCGCTTGACCGAAGAAGAACTTTCCCAGGTCGAAGGATTTAAAGAAAAAGCGATTGCTAATCTCCTTAAAAGCTTGGGAAATTCTAAGAAAACGACCCTGGCCCGCTTCATCTTTGCGATTGGGATCCCCTATGTGGGGGAGGGGACGGCCCAACTTTTGGCCGATGCTGTTGGAAGCATCGATAAACTCTCCGAAATGAGCGAGGAAGAGCTTTGCAATATCGATGGAGTGGGGGATAAAGTCGCTGCCTCCATCGTGACTTTTTTAGAGGACCCTGCCCACCAAAAAGAGATCCAAGATCTTCTTGATCTAGGGGTAAAGCCCACAGCCCAAATGAAAAAAATCGCAGGGCATCCCTTTGCGGGAAAAGCCTTTGTCCTTACCGGCTCTTTAGAGGGGTTTACCCGAAGTGAGGCGGGCAACCTCATTAAGGAGCGTGGGGGAAAAGTGAGTGGTTCGGTGAGCAAAAAGACCGACTATGTCTTGGTGGGAGAAGACCCTGGCTCCAAATATGACAAAGCCAAAACCCTAGGCATTGCTATTCTTGACGAAGAAGCTTTTCAAAAAATGCTATAACAACTAAAATGATTGGAAAACTACATCTCGAGGTGTTTTATGAGAAAAGTGATTATTGGGGGAATTATTGGAGCGATCATCGCATTTGCATGGTCTTTTGTTTCTTGGGTTGTTCTTCCTTGGCACAACGCGACGATGAACGCCTTTACGAACGACCAGATGGTTTCATCGACCATTTTGCAAAATGCCCCTAAAGATGGGGTTTATGTCTCTCCCCACTACTGTACGGAAGGGGAATGTACACAGGCGGAAAGAGAGGCGATGGGAAAAGCCCCCTTCATCTTTGTCCAAATTAATCGGAAAGGGATGGACCCTTCGATGGCCTGGCCTTATGTTTTCTCCTTTTTGACCCAGTTCGTCGGTGCAGCGCTGATCTGTGCCCTTTTGCGGGTTACAACCCTTGGCTATGGAGGACGCCTTGTTTTCGTTACCACCATCGGGCTCATCGTAGGAGTTCTTGGCTATGTCCCTGACTGGAGCTGGTTTGGGTCGGGCTTCGAGTTTACCCTCGTAATGGTGGCCGACCTGATCGTGACCTGGTTCTTAGCAGGGCTAGTCCTTGCAGCTTATGTGAAGCCAGCACACCATGAGCGACCGATGTAGCTCATTCTTAAGATTTTTTGCTTAACCATGAAGCGTGAAATGGATGCATTTCACGCTTCTTTTATCTTAATTTTATTATTTTACAATAAAATATTTTTATGTTTAAATATAATTAGGAGAAGGTTTTTTACAAATAATCTAAGCACAATAACATAAGGGGGATAATATGGCTAGGGTTAACCCGAGTGGGGTACCACAGTTGCCGTCAGGCTTTAATTTTGGGGATCCAGAAACAATACCGCAGAATTCAGCTCAACGGTTTGCAGAGAATCGAAATAATACTATAGCGAGTAGTGGAGGGCTGCACGGAGTTAAGGCTTCTTTCCCATTATTAACGAAAGAGCAGATGACAGAGTTAAAAGGGAAGATAGATCAGGCTCTAAAGGGGTCTCATATGGACATCGATGTGCAGAACTTCATTTGCCTACTTAACCATGAAGATGGAGAAACTCTCGTAAATAACCCCCTCTGGAGTATTCGAACACTAGCATCTCTAGGTGTGGATCACAAAACAGACCAAAAGTATGCAAAGCTGCGAGAACAAGTCTTGCCAAAGTCGGGTTCAAAGATCAAACTGACGGAAGAGCAAGTCACCTGGTTAGGAACGAATGGAGGGGCAATAGCAAAAGAGTTTGGTGTGTCGCATCATCCAGATGTTAATGCTTTTATTGATTTAGCCAAGCAAGGAGATCTAAATACCCTTTCAAAATGCTCTGAATTTTCTCAGCATGCTCTTGGACTGATAGGGGTCACGATAACACCCGAGTAGGACTTTCGCTAAATGTCATACCTCTCCGATCAGGGTTTGGTGGTTATAGCTGTGAATCTTGACCTTCTGCAGTGTGCCGATGAGGGGCTCGTCGCCGGGGAAGATCACCTTCTTCCAGCAGCGGGTCCGCCCTTTGAGTTGGCCATCACGGTTACGCCGCTCAACAAGGACTTCCATCTCTTTTTCAAGGGTGTCTTGTAATTTTTCAGCAACGATCGACTCATGAAGAGTCATGAGTCGTTGGAGACGATCATCCTTCACCTCTTGGGGGATGTCATCTTTCCACCGCATGGCAGGTGTTCCCTTGCGAGGGCTATAGGTATAGAGAAAGGCAACCGAATAACGGATCTGTCTAAAAGCCTCGAGGGTTTCTTCAAACTCCTCCTCGGTTTCGGTGGGGAAGCCGACGATGATGTCGGTCCCGATTGAGACGTTAGGGACGATTTCCTTAAGGAGGGCCACCTTTTCAAAGTATTGCTCCTTGGTGTAGATCCGGTGCATCTTTTTGAGGATCCGGCTCGAGCCTGCCTGAATGGGAAAGTGGACAAATTCGCACGGGGAAGGAAGATCGCGGATCGCTTCCATGAGCTCTCGGGTGATGTCGATCGGATGGCTTGTCATAAAACGGATCCGCTCGATCCCCTCGATTTTGTCAAGGCGGTAAAGGAGGTCGTGGAAAAGCTCTTGCCACTCAGGCTGATCTTTTCCGTAGCTATTGACATTTTGGCCGAGGAGGGTGATCTCCTTATACCCTTGATCGGCAAGGAGGCGGACCTCCTTCTCAATATCTTCAGGAGGGCGGGAGACCTCTTGCCCTCGCGTATAGGGAACAACACAGTAGGTGCAATATTTGTCGCATCCCCGGATGATGGAGACGTGGGCCTTATATTTATCGTCCCGTTTAGCAACAAGATAATCGAGGTTTTCCTCAAACTGGTCGTCGGTCTTGATCTGGGGGCACCCTGTATCAATCACATTGTCGAGGATCATCCCGAGATCGGTGATATTGTTGGTTCCAATGACGAAGTCGACGTTGGGAAGCTTTCGGAAGAGGCTCTCTTTTTTTGCCATGGCCATGCAGCCAGTCACCCCAATCATCTGCTTTTTCTTGGAGCGGCCAAGCTGGCCAATCTTTCCCATCACCTTCCGCTCTGCAAGATCACGGATCGAGCAGGTGTTGAAGAGGAGAAGATCCCCCTCTTTTTCGTCGTAGACCCGTTTGAGACCTCGCTGGAGGAGCTGCCCCACCATGATCTCCGAGTCGAGCTCGTTCATCTGACACCCATAGGTGCGGATAAAGAATGTTTTCGGCTTTTCCATGCCGAGTCATTCTAATCTATTATTCCAAGAGCGTCAAGTAAATCTCTGAGTAGTTTGTGCATGGTAGTAAGAAGGGGCTCCACGATACGCTCTTAAATTTATTTTATTAAAATTATAAAAAATAATTTAGATTGAGGTCGCGGATGGTCTCTAACGGGGCTGTTGAGAAAGTCGCTTTCCCCAGATTTTGCGATGATTTTCGAGAAAAAATCGAAAGTTTGCAAATCGACATATGCCTAAGTATAGGAGATTTGCAAACTTTCGAGTTTTTCCGGAAAGCGCGCGAAAGATGGGGGAATGGACTTTCTCAACAGCCCCTAACAGAGAGGGCTTGGCAAAAAAGAAAGAATTGTGTATGCTGGCGGGTCATGTACAATAATGATAAGGACTAGCTGAAATGGCAACGCGAAAAAATAGGACCATCATACTGACTAAAGAAGAAGCTCGGGCAGCAAGAGGGTGGATCACCCTCGATGCGAAGGGAAAAACCCTTGGCCGGTTTGCTTCAGAGGTCGCTCAAGTTCTCCGTGGGAAGCACAAGACCACCTTCACCCCCAATGCCGACTGTGGCGATGGGGTGATCATCGTCAATGCCGACCAGATTGCGGTAAGTGGCAATAAGGAAGCGAGTAAGGTTTACCGCCACTATACCGGACATATGGGAGGGCTTAGAGAAACTCCTTACCGTATCATGAAAGAGCGGAAGCCAACCTACATCGTCCGTCGCGCCGTGCAGGGGATGATGCCAAAAACAAAACTGGGAAAAGCGCAGCTCAAAAGACTCCGCATTTTTACTGGCGACACACACAATCAACAGGCACAAAAGCCACTATCTGTAGAGGTATAAAAAGCGTATGGCAACGAAAAATATCAAAGAATCAATCGGAGTAGGAAGAAGGAAGACAGCAATTGCTTCTGTCAGGCTTCGCAAGGGAAAAGGGGCAGTCGACGTCAATGGACGTAAGATGGAAGAGTATTTTACCACAACTCTTCAAAGAGAGACGATCCTTTCACCTCTTAAGAAGCTAGAACTTGAAGGAAATTATGATATTATCATCCGCGCAAAAGGGGGCGGAATTGAGGGGCAGATGATCGCAGCCCGTTTAGGTATTGCGCGCGCCCTTGTCAAGGAAGATGAGGAAAGACGTGGGACCCTTAAAGGGGAAGGGTATTTGACCCGAGATCCTCGTAAGCGTGAAAGACAAAAGTGTGGTCAGCCTGGAGCACGCAAAAAGTTCCAGTTCTCCAAACGTTAAAAACAATCACCTCTTTTTTTTATATGGACCTCAGAGGAAGTTTCCTCTGAGGTTTTTTCTTTCTCTGTGCTCTCTGTGTTCTCTGTGGTTTAATAAAAAGGCAACAAGAATTGTAAGCAAATGTATGTGTTATTTTTTATAACCACGGAGAGCACAGAGAACACAGAGAGGGGTTAGTTATTATATTTGTTGGTAAGATAACGCATATAGGGCTTAGGAGAAAGGGGAGCGCCAGTTGCCTTTTCGATAAGGGTGAGGGCGGGAAATTCCCGGCCGTAGCGGTGGACCTTTTCGAGGAGGAAGTGGCACATAAAGGAAAGGTCGCCGTTGGCGGTGCGCACTTCCCAATCGGGGAAGGTTTTTTGGAAGGTCTCGAAGAGTTGGCCAGCATAGAGATTGCCAAGGGCGTAGGTGGGAAAATAGCCAATAAGGCCACATGACCAGTGGACATCTTGAAGACAGCCCGTGGCAGCGGTATCGGGGACGATTCCGAGTGAGCTTTCCATCTTTTCATTCCAGATATGGGGAAGATCGGCAAGATTAAGATTGCCGGCGATGAACTCTTTTTCGATTTCGTAGCGGAGGATGATGTGGAGAATATAGGTCACCTCATCGGCAAATACGCGGATGAGAGAGGGTTCGACCTGGTTGATCGCTTGATAGAAGTGGTCAAGAGTCACTCCCTGGAGCTGTTTGGGGAATATTTCAAGAAGTTTGGGATAGGCAAATTTCCAGAAGGGGCGCCCCTGCCCGATAAAACACTCCCACCAGCGGGACTGACTCTCATGAATTCCCATCGTGCAGTATTCGGCAAGGGGGGTCCCAAAATCTTCAGGAGGAAGGCCAAGCTCATAAAGAGCATGCCCCCCTTCATGCATTACCGCAGAGATATTTTGGAAAAAGCTGGAGGAGGAGGTGTGGGTGGTGAGGCGCACATCATGGGGATGAAGACCGGTGCAAAAGGGGTGGGCTGAAAAGTCAAGGCGAAACTTTTCAGAGTCAAGATGCATTTCTTTTAAGAGAAAATGGCAAAACTCCATCTGTTTATCTTGGGGGAAATGGGCGGTCAAAAAGGCAGTGTTGACCCTCTTTTTTGCTGCAAGTTTTTTGGTTAGATCGGTAAGAAAAGGCTTAAGCGTTCCAAAAAGGGTGTCGAGCTTTTGGGTGGTCATCCCAGGCTCATAGAGATCGAGAAGGGCGTCGTAGGGATGGTCGGTGTAGCCGAGATAGTCACTTTTTTTTCGGTTGAGGGTGACGATGTTTTCTAGGTAGGGGAGAAATATCTCAAAGGAGTTTTCTCCTTTAGCTTTTTGCCAGGCGTGGATCCCCTCTGAATTGGCTTTAGAAAGCTTTTTGACAAAGTCGCCGGGAAGTTTTGCGTCCTTAATATATTCGCCATAAAACTCTTCAACAGACCGCTGTTTTCGATCCCCCAGTCCCTCCTCTTTGATCTGGCCACTTTCTAAATCGACCAGTTTTTCAAGCGCCTTTTTGAAGATGCTGCTAGTCTTTTTTTCATGTATGAGAAAAGAGATCAGCTCAACCTGCTCAGAACGGGGAATGATGCCCCCTTTTGGCATATAGGTTTCTTGGTCCCACTCTAAAAGCATTGCAACACTCGAAAGGGTCCGAATTTCTTTTCCTAGCTCTTGGAGTTTTTCGTAATCTTCTAAATTTTTTGACATTCTTTCCTCTTGAATTTTTTTTCTATAGCGGTGATGCACCAGTTTGCAAAAGGGGTTCCGAAGGCAAGGCTAGTAGCGACTACCGCAATCGAGGCGCTCCCAATCAGGTTGTCGGTCAGCCAATGGGCCCCCACGATCAGGCGGGGAAGGCAAAAGAAGACCGCATAAAAAGTGGCGATCAGACCAACCCTTTTTCCCATCAGATGAAAAATCAAGCAGGCAAATAAAATCGCAGTAGTGGCGTGATCTCCAGGAAAACTTTTACGGGAATGGTCCTTGACCTTGATCCAGTCAATGACGCTGGAAAGGCGAAAGGCGGCTCTATCAACGACTGTGGGACTATCTCTTCTAAGATGAACAAATTCGGGTGCAAGGGGACCATTAAGAAACCAGATGATGGCAGCGATGAAAAGGACAGAGAAAATGAGCTCGGCCACTTTTCGCCCTTTAAGCTCTTTAGAGGCCCACTTGATGCTCAAGACAAAGAAAAGAAGCATGACGATGTCATGGATATAATCCATGGTTCGGTGGCCGGTAAAGGCCCAAAAGTTTTGCCAAAAAGGGCTCTTTTGCACCCAGCGATTTAGAAAGGTAAAGGTTTTTTGGTCGAGGATGTCCCAAAGGGGACGTGTATAGGGATTTAGCCAACTCAAGTAGACTAAGAAGACGATAAGAATGGGGAGGTAAAATTTCTTCATGATTTAAGGGCCATCTTAAGGAAACGTCCTCCAAAAATGAAGGAAAAAAGGAGGGGAAGGGGAAAGATGGCCCAAAAGGGGGATAAAGCTCCCGTTTCTCCAAGCACCACGCACCCATCCATGATGGTAAAAAAGGTGATATAGCCAAAAATCGTGAGAGCAAAGATGAGGAAAGTAGGGAGATTTCTTACCGAAGGGATGCAGAAGGGAATGGCTCCTAGAAGGACAAGGACGGGAAGCCAGGGCATCACAATTTTAAAGTAAAGATGGGTCAGGGCAATGGGCCTTTTATCTTCAAAAAGAGGGGTGTGCGTTAACCCCACCTGAACAAGTTCTGTAATTGAGCGATTTTCCATCCCTTTTTCAAAATAGCTTTCAAGGTCAAAGTTGAGATGAAGATTTTTGAAGGTGTGGGTGAGATAAGAGGTTGTTTTTTCGATCCTCTTATCTTTACGTTTCATCACATCGACGAAAGTTCCTTCTCCTTTGCTCGATAAGGTTTTCATATAATAAACCTCATCTTGAGAAACGATCCAAAAAAGATCAAAAAACTCTTTTTTAACCGAATCGTAAGACTGATATAAAAGACGACTCCCATCTTCTAAAGGGAGGACATGGATCTTTTCTTTTCGTTTTCTTTTCTTTTTTAGGTATTTTTTTTCGAATTGGGTGATGTAACTAAACGATTTTGGAGCAACAACCTCAAAGTTAAAATAGCTTAGACCTACGCACAAAAGACCCACAAAGAAAAAGGGGCGGGTGAGTTTGTGGAGGGCAACCCCTGCGGTTTGGAGCGCTAAGAGCTCATTTCTCCGGTTGAGTGTGGTTAAAACCTTGACACTGGAAATGAGGAGGGAAAGAGGGAGGAGGAGGTCACACCGTCTCGAAAAAAGCATCCCGTAGTAGACTCCAAGATCTTTCCATTTGATCGTTTCACTTTTTAGAATTTCTTGCATGTGCATCGAATAGTCGACGAACACATAAAGGGTGAAAAAAGAAAGGAGAAAGAGAAAAAAGGTCCTCAGGATCTCTTTAAAAAAGTAGCGTTGCCAGATCATTCAACCCCTCCAAGAATCCTTCTTTGGAACCAAAAAGAGGTCAAAACAAAGAGGGGAAAGGGGAGGGCATAACAAATCACCATCTTATAGGTTTCGAGCTCAAACGATTTGGCTGCAATCGAGCAGACAAAGGTTAAAGCTGCAAGAAGCATTGCAACATAGAGCCCTTTTTTCTTTTTTCCTCTTCCAATTTCAAGGCCGACCGAAAAGCCCAGGAGGGTGAAGGCAAAGGTCATAGCGGGAAAAAAAATCCGTCGGCAAAGCTCAAATCGGGCCCTTCTAACCGTTTTTGGCTTGGCATTTTGATCTGAAAAGGTTTGCAGGAGGGTTCGCATCGTCAGGTGTTCCATTCCAATCTTATAGGTTGCTTTTTTCATCAGCGAAGAAAGGGCCATTGCTGAGGTGGACATTTCTTTTTGGTTTTCGATAACGAGGTTGTCATAAAGACCAGTTCGCTCTTCAGGAATGTGAGAGATGAGAGTCACCTCTTCGCCACTCATTAGGTTATCTTCAATCGTTAACCTCTTTGCTAACATCAGATTGAGTCGCTCATTTTTTACTGCTAGGATGAGATCTTTGGCCTCTTTTCCCAGCTCGGTCATTTTCATATCGACATAAGAGTCTTTAAGCTTGAGCATTTTTGATTTTTTCATCAAGAAGAGAGGATTAACCGTTGCAGCACTTTGAATGAGATGGTGGGAAAGGTGGCGACAGCGAGGGGTTATCTCTGAAACAATGGCAAAGTTAACCACAGAAAGGAAAAAAGCGGCCATGAGAAGGGGAGTGCCAAGATTCTTTACCGGGATCCCAGCAGTGCGAAAAGCGGTGAGTTCGTGACTACCTGAAAGGCGTCTAAGCAACAAAATTGCAGAAATGAGTCCTGAAATAGGGATCGCAATGGGCAAAATATAGGGGATTTGAAAAAGGGTAAAAAGGGTCACTTTCCCAATATCAGAATTTAAAGCAATGAGCCTTGCAATTTCCTGGACACGGGTAACGAGGAGAACAGCGATAAACCCCAATACACAGAAAAGAAAGACTTGAAAATAGTTTTTGAGTAAGTAGCGCCAAAGAAGGGGCATTTTTCACTTCTATTCACATAAAAATACCCCTTTATTGTACCCTAATGGGTATATTATGCTCAAACAAGTTGTTAAAGACTTTCTCACCCTCCGACTCGAAAAGGGGACAAAGCTCCTTTTGGGACTTTCAGGGGGAGCCGACTCGATGGCTCTTCTTTACCTTCTCGTGGAGACGAGGGAGGCTCTCGATTTTGCCCTTCATATCGCCCACGTTGACCATGGATGGAGAGAAGAAAGTGCGAGGGAAGCGGAGGCCTTGAAGCAGGTAGCTGCCCATCTCAAACTCCCCTTTCACCTCCACCGTCTCGAAAAAATGGAAGGGGGCGATTTAGAAAATCGGGCGCGCGAAAAAAGGCTCGCCTTTTTTTCTCGCCTCCATAAAGAAGAAAAGTTTCAAGCCCTTCTTTTGGCTCATCATATGGGTGATCAAGCCGAAACGGTGTTTAAAAGAGTTGGAGAAGGGGCTGGATTTAAAGGGCTTGGTGGGCTTTATGAGGAACGTGTGATCGACGACCTTCCTGTTTGGCGCCCCCTTCTCTCAATGAAAAAAGAGGCGCTGATCCACTACCTTAATAAGAAGAAACTTCCCTTTTTTGAGGATGCAACGAATCAAGACCCCACCTATCTCCGCTCTCGGATGCGGACGGCTCTTTTTCCCGAGTTGGAGAAGATATTTGGTAAAAAGATGATAGGGAATTTTGCGAGGTTGGGGAAGATGTGCCAAGAACTGACCCTTTATCTTGAAGAAAAAAATCAAGGACTTGAAAAAGCGCTTGTTAGAGGCCCATTTGGCACCTATCTTGATCTTCGACTAGGGTTTCATCCCTTTGAGCTTAAATATTTTTTAAAGGGGCTAGCCCCCTTTTCTTATGATGCTTTGGAAGTTTTGATGAAGCTGATTCGGCAAAAGCGCCCCTCTGGAAAAATCCATGTCGGTTCAACAACTTTTCAGCTTAGCCGCTCCTATCTTTTTATCTATAAAGAGCCCTTCCCGAGTTTTTTTGAGACCCCTGAGCTTTGGGAAGAGGGGGGCGATGGGAGCTGGAGGGCCTTTTGGGAGGGGAAGGTGGCGATCCCAGAAGGAAAATATTTACTTCAAAAACTCTCTTACTTAGAGCCGCTGATTCGAAAAAAAATTAAGAAAAGGTATGGGGCTAAGGGAGTTCCCTCTTTTTTCTACGATAAAATGCCAATTTTTGCCTATCCAGAAAAGAAGAAATCTTTTATTCTAGGGGTCTAAACCCGAACCAGTTGTTATTTGGTAAAACTTTTTGGGTTGATAAGGAAATTCGATGTCAGTCATAGAAAAGGTTAACGGGCCGAAAAAAGAGTTTCGCCCATTCAAAAACAGATTTAAGAAGCGGATGGATCAGCCTGATAATAAGCAGGAACCACGGAAGAAATTTCCGGGAGGGTTCCTACTCTTTCTTTTGGCCGCCATCCTCATCATTCTGACAGTGCAGAACTTGTCAGATGATAAGGGGGGGAAGGTATCGTTTAGCCACCAAGTGGAGCACTTGGTCAATCTCGGTCTTATCCAAAAAGATGAGAGCAAGAAGACGGCGCAAAACGATAAACTTGTGACCTTTACAGGGAAGTTTAAGCAGCAGCTCACCGAAGATTCTAAGAGCCGTTACCGTTATTTAGAGCTTCTCAACCAAAACCATGAGCTGACAGAAACCCGCAAAGAGCTTTCTAGTGAACTCAATACCCTTCAGGGAAATGTCTACCATGCAGCCGAAACCTTTTTGGTTTTGAGTGGAACCCCGCTTCCTAAAGAAGGTTTTAACGTTGTCAGTCCTTATTATGACACACAAGAGAGAAAAAGTAGTGTGATTGTCCGCTCTCTTCCTGAAAAAAGGGAGATGAGTTTAACCGACTTGCAGGCTGAGTACCGGACGGTTTCGCGCGATCCTTCAACGGGGAGTGTGAGGACCTTTGGAGAACATGTCCAAAAGTTGATTCAGAGCTATAAATCGCCCGCTCTTGGAATAGGAAATGAGGCGATGAAGCAAGAGCTCCGCGCAGCAGAGACGAAGGTGGGTGAGGCGCTTCAGGCAAATAAGACCCCTGCGGAGGCTTTAGCGAGCTATGAAGCGGGATTGATCACCTTAAATCAGATCACCTTAGAGCTTTTGAAAACGCAAAACCACGTCACCCTCCAAGAACTCCGCTCTACTCGCAACTACATGGTCGATCTCAATCAATATAGTGACACCTTTATCGCTCTTGATGAAAATGAGGCGCGACTAGGGAAAGCGCGCCAAAGTGTCGTCGGTGTCACCTGGTTTTTTAACAACCGAGAGCTTTCAACAAAAGCGTTAGAAAAGCAACCTCCTGAAGAATTTGCCCTATGGTTTTCCCATGCTAAAAAAGAGTGGGAATCGTTTGGGGAAAATAGTGGGACCCTCTTTAAAGCTCCTGACCAGCCCCGTAACCTCGTTTTAGAAAAGACCTTTAAGAGTGAAGAGCCCTCATCGAACTATTTGGGCTACATTTTCATGACCATTTTTCCGATCCTCATTGTGGTCCTCCTCCTTTACTTCATCTTCTCTAGGCAGATGAAGGGGATGGGATCTGGGGGAGCGATGAATTTTGGGAAATCTCCTGCCAAGCTGCTCAATAAAAGTACCCATAAAGTGACCTTTAAAGATGTGGCAGGGGTTGTTGAAGCTAAAGAAGAGCTTTATGAGGTCGTTGACTTCTTAAAAGACCCTTCCAAATTTACCGCCCTTGGAGCACGAATTCCCAAAGGGGTTCTCCTTGTAGGACCTCCAGGAACAGGAAAGACCTTGATTGCCAAAGCGGTTGCTGGAGAGGCAGACCGCCCCTTCTTCTCGATCTCAGGCTCTGACTTTGTCGAGATGTTTGTAGGGGTCGGAGCAAGCCGTATCCGTGACCTTTTTGGACAGGCAAAGAAAAATGCCCCTTGCATCGTCTTTATCGATGAGATCGATGCGGTCGGGCGTCACCGAGGCGCCGGCATCGGGGGAGGACATGATGAAAGGGAGCAAACCCTCAACCAACTCCTCGTTGAGATGGATGGATTTGATACCAATGAAGGGGTGATCTTGATGGCGGCGACTAACCGTCCCGATGTTCTCGACAAAGCCCTCTTAAGACCAGGACGCTTTGACCGGAATGTGATCCTCGATCTTCCCGATATTAAAGGACGTTTTGAAATTCTTAAGGTGCATGCCCGCAAGATTAAGCTGGATGATTCTGTCGAGCTGATGGATGTGGCACGGGCCACTCCCGGCTCTTCGGGAGCTGATCTTATGAATATCCTCAATGAAGCAGCCCTCCTTGCTGCAAGGAAAGGGCGCTCTGCCGTCACCCAAACAGACACTCTCGAAGCTTGCGACAAGGTGAAATATGGAAAAGAGCGGCGCAGTTTAGAAATGGGAGAAAAAGAAAAATTCCATACTGCCTACCACGAATCGGGCCACGCCATTGTCGGCCTTGTCGTCGAAAGTGGCGATCCTGTTGAAAAAGTAACGATTATCCCTCGCGGATTTTCCCTCGGGGCAACCCACTTCGTCCCTGAGAAGAATAAGCTCAGCTACTGGCGGAAAGAGCTGATCGACCGTCTCGCTGTTCTCATGGGAGGGCGCGTTGCCGAAGATATTTTTGTGGGTGATATTTCTTCTGGAGCGCAGATGGATATCTCCCAAGCAACCAAGCTCGCACGAAGCATGGTCTGCCAGTGGGGAATGAACGAGTTGCTAGGTCCTGTCGCTTATGATGAGCGTGAAGAGGGGACTTATGCAGGAATGCCTGGACAAAACTCCAAAAATTACTCTGAAGAAACTTCCAAGCAAATCGATAATGAGGTGCGCAAGCTTCTTGAAGAAGCGAATAACCGCGCTGTGCAGATCATCACCGAGAATAAAGAGAAGATGCAGCTCATGACCAATATGCTCATCGAGTTTGAAACGCTTGATAAGGAAGATGTCCTTTCCATCATGGATGGAAGCTGGGATCCCGAGAAGAAGCGAAGCAAACTCAAAGCGATCAGCGAGGCCCATCGAAAAGAGCCTCCTCCACCCCCTAAACGAGATGAAGGGATCGACCCCATCAACCCCGAGCCCCAAGGCATCTAAGTGGGCAACCCACTTTTTGGTCTGAAAATGAAAAACTGTTTTAGAAAAACAATCATGAAAAATTTTTGCTCGAAAACCATTTAATCTATTTATATTCAGAGAATTAAATTCGGATAATTTCGAAGTCTACTCCGAAAAAATCTGGATAATTTCGGAGTAGACTTCGAAATTATCTTGACAATTTGATCCTTTTGCTTCAAAAATATGGGGCATGAGAAGAGCTTATCGTGATCAGATTTTTGGCCATTTAGAAAAGTATGATCAGATGCTTTTTTTAATGGGACCTAGACAGGCAGGGAAGACAACCCTAGCAAAAGAGATGATTGAAGAATGGGGTAGGGGGATTTACCTAAGCTGGGATAATTTGGGGCATCGTAAACTGATTCTAGAAGGGCCTGATCGGGTTGCTGAAGAAGCAGGGCTTGAGGAATTCTTAGATACACCCCCGTTGATTGTTCTTGATGAGATTCAGAAGCATCCAGAATGGAAGAACTATCTTAAGGGATTGTACGATACCTATAAAGGGGATTCAAAAATTATTGTAACGGGAAGTTCCAAACTTGATGTCTTTGTCAAGGGAGGTGATAGTTTAATGGGAAGATATTTTATTCTTCGAATCCACCCCTTAAGCATCGGGGAAATTGTTCAAAAGAAGAGACCTCCAGAAGATAGGGAGTTTCGAAGTAAGCCGGCACCCATTTCCTCAAAGAGGCTTAGAGCTCTTTTAGAATTTGGGGGATTTCCTGACCCTTTTCTTAAGGGGGATCGTTCTTTTTACAATCGGTGGAGGCGGACTCGAAATAAGCAGATCTTTCAGGAAGATCTCCGCGATCTGACAAAGATCAAGGAGCTTTCTGGGGTGGAAACTTTGGCTTACTTCATGCGAGAGCAAGTGGGACAGCTTGTTCGATATAGCTCCCTTTCAAAAAAGATCGGGATGGTCTCTGATAAAACGGTCAGAGAGTGGATCGAGGTTCTGAAGTCTCTCCATTTTTTCTTTGAAGTGCGTCCCTATTCGCGCAACCTTTCAAAATCCTTGGTCAAACAGCCCAAGTATTACCTCTGGGATTGGTCGCTCTGCACGACCCAGGGAGCTCTAGTCGAAAATTTTGTGGCTTCCCATCTCCTCAAAGCGGTTCACTTTTGGAATGATATTGGTTTAGGCGATTATGATCTCTACTTTATTCGAGATCTTCAGAAGCGAGAGGTTGATTTCTTGATTACCAAGGAAGAAAAGCCCTGGATTCTTGTTGAAGCAAAAAATGGCTCCAAGGCGATCTCTAAAAACCTCCTCTACTTTCATGAGGCTTTAGGGACCCGGTATGCCTTTCAGCTCGCTCTAGAAAAAAAGCCTGTCGAGAAAAATGCGATTCTAGCAAAAAAACCAGCAATTATTCCAGCGACAAGCTTTCTATCTCAGCTTATTTAAGCTTTGGCAGGTGCTTCTAGGAGGGCCTTGCGGCTGAGGCGTACCTTGCCGTTTCTATCAACATCCAGCACCTTCACCTCGATCTCATCCCCTTCCTTGTAGTGGTCGAAGATGTTTTCGATTCGCTCGTGCTTGATCTCAGAGATGTGGCAGAGTCCCTGCACGTTGAGGATCGCGACGAAGAGGCCAAAGTCTTTAATGGAGACAACCTTTCCTTTATAGCTTTTGCCGATCTCGACTTCCGCGGTCAGATCGTTAACGATCTGGCAAGCTCGCTCCATCCCTTTGCTGCAAGAAGAGGCAATGCTGACATATCCATCATCATCGATGTTGATATCGACGCCTGTCTCTTCCACAATTGCGCGGATTTGCTTTCCTCCAGGGCCAATGACTGTGCCGATTTGGCTCGGCTTGATCTTGATTGTCTGGATACGGGGAGCATATTCAGAGAGGTTTTCTTTTGATTTAGGGCAGGCTTCGAGCATTTTCTGGAGGATATGGATCCGTCCCTCTTTTGCCTGGGCAAGCGCCGTTTTCATGATCTCTTTGTCGATTCCCTCGACCTTGATATCGAGTTGGAAAGCAGTGACACCATTTTCATCTCCAGCGATTTTAAAATCCATGTCGCCAAGGGCATCTTCCATTCCGAGGATGTCAGAAAGGACTGCAAAGCTCTCCTTTTCGAGGATCAACCCCATCGCAATTCCGGCAATGGGCCGTTTGATAGGGACTCCTGCTTCCATCATGGCAAGACAGCAACCACAGATCGAGGCCATTGAAGAAGAGCCATTCGATTCGGTGATGTTTGACTCTAAGCGGATGGTGTAGGGGAAGCTATCTTTGTTAGGGATGGTTGCGGTGAGCGCTCTTTCAGCAAGTTTTCCGTGGCCCACTTCACGTCGTCCTGGAGGACCCATCCGGCCCACTTCTCCAACCGAGTAAGGAGGAAAGGAGTATTGAAGATAGAAGTTTCTGAGGCCATCGGCTTTATCTAAGGTTTCGTACCGCTGTCCCATCGATTCGCCGCCGAGGGTACAGACCGCAATTGCTTGAGTCTCTCCTCTCGTAAAGAGGGCGCTTCCATGTGTTCTTGGAAGGGGAGCCATATCAACCCAGATTTGGCGGACATCGGAAGTCTTTCGGCCGTCGCACCGTTTTTTCTCTTTGAGAACCATCTGGCGCATGTGGTGGGCAGTCACCTTTTTCATCGCAATATTCACTTCAAACGGCTTGTACTTGGCCTCTTCTTCGGGAAGGAGAGCTTCTCTGACTTTTTCTTTGATTTCAGAAATGGCGCTGTTACGGGCATCTTTTTCTACGATGCGGATCGCATCTTTAAGGGGAGCTGCCATGATCTGATCGACCTCTTCGACAAGCCCTTCAGGGAGAAAGCGGAGACCTTCACGGTTCTTCTCTTTCCCAATGACCTGTTGCCATTCGCCAAGTTTTTGGCAGATGACTTTAATCGCTTCATGTCCTGCATCTATAGAATCCATGATCTGATCTTCTGAGAGGAAGTCGCAGTACCCTTCGATCATAAGGATCGCATCTTCGGTTCCTGCGATGACGAGGTCGAGGACAGAACTTTCCATTTCTTCAAGGGTGGGGTTGACGATGAAGTTTCCTTCGATCATTCCAACCCGAACGGCTCCGATGGGTTTGATAAAGGGGATTTCAGAAAGGACAAGAGCCGCTGATGCGGCGCAAATGGCAAGGGGCTCGGTCTGGTTAACTCCATCATAAGAAAGGACGGTGGTGATGATCTGTGTGTCATGGTAGTAGCCCTCTTCAAACATGGGACGGATGGGACGGTCGATCAGACGGCAGGTGAGGGTCTCTTTTTCGGTCGGGCGTCCTTCTCTTTTGATGAATCCTCCGAGGGTCTTCCCTGCGGAAGAAAATTTTTCTTGGTAGTCGACACGCATGGGGAGGAAATCGACCTCATCAAGAGGAGCTCCCATGCAGGCAGTTCCCAGAAGCATCGTATCTCCTGCGCGGACCACGACAGAGCCTCCGGCCTGACGGGCAATTTTTCCGGTTTCAAAAGTGATTTCTCTGCCACCGATAGAAATGGTGATTGATTGGGCTTCTAACTTTTTCATGCGTCTCCTAATGATTAGATGTAATAGGAAATCTTAACAGGTTTAGAGAATAGATGCAACACCAGGGAAAAATAAAACCCCAAGAGACTCTTGGGGTTTAAAAAATTTACTTACGGAGATTCAGCCGGTTAATCAACGTCTGATAACGCTTCGTATCGGTTGAATTCAAGTAATCTAGAAGTTTTCGCCGTTGTCCGACGAGCTTCAAAAGGGCCAGCCGAGAGGCATGATCCTTAGGCGCCAGCTTCAGGTGATCGGTGAGCTCTGTGATTCTCTCGGTGAGAATCGCAATCTGAACGTCAGCTGATCCAGTATCCTTCTCATGGAGCTGAAACTTCTTAGTAATTTCTTCTTTAGTACCTTTATCTAAAGACATTTATTTACACTCCCTTAGACATAATATTGTTAGGTAGGATTTAGACATAAATTCATCATATGACGTCCTTTATTGTAGCAAGAGGGGATATATATTTCAACTCAAAGAAACATTTGCCTTCTTTTTCAAGCGTTTCTGGGTTATCATCGCTTCTATGGATAAAAACATTTTTTCACAAATAGATGTTCAGATGATGGAGGAGGCTCTAAAGGAGGCCCGCTCCGCCTTTGCCCAAGGTGAGGTTCCTGTTGGAGCTGTCCTGGCTTATGAGGGGAAGATCCTTGCCCGGGCCGGAAATCAAGTCGAAAAGAGCCAAAACCCCTCAGCCCACGCCGAGCTCCTCTGCATCCAGGAAGGGGCTCGCACCTTAGGTAATTGGCGCCTTTTGGGGTGCACCCTCTACACAACCCTAGAGCCTTGCCTCATGTGTGCTGGAGCCCTTCTCCTCGCCCGTCTCGATCGGGTGGTATGGGGAGCGCCCGATATCCGTCATGGAGCCCATGGAAGCTATCTCAATATCTTTGAGACGGAGCACCCGACCCATACTCTCCAAATCGAAGGGGGGCTTCTCAAGGAAGAGGCAGCCACCCTGATGAAAGATTTTTTTAAAAAACAAAGAGAAAAAAATGGACAAAACGCTCGAAGCGCTCTTTGATGAGCTGATCGCCATGCAAGAGAAAAAGCTCTTAAAATATGGAGCGGCGATCATCCCTAACATCACCCCTGACGATATCCTTCAGCCCAATGACTATCCCGAGCTCGAGAACCATCCTGAGTTTCGCTACGAAGAGGGATATTTAAAAGGGCTCCATGCCGCGAAGATGGCGATTATTTCTCGCGAAGGGTAAGACTGAACTGGTTAAAAAGACGCCTTTTCCAATAGATTGCCTTTTTTTCAAAGGGGTGGAGGCGGTAAAAAGGGCTTAAGATATCCCAGGAAAGGATAGGGTAGAGGTAGCCATAGATGAGGGCTGCACCCGTTGTAAAAAAGGAGAGGAAATGGCCATTGGAAAAGTCGAGGAAGAGATTGACTCCAATGAGGCCAAAGACAAGCCATTTGGCTTGCACCGGGATCATAAGGAAAAGCATGATGCGGGCGTGAGGGGTAAGGAAAACAAAGGCGATGAGGAGGATGTAGATCGCAGGGCTGGCGCCGGCAAAAGGAAGAGGGGAACCCGATAAAAGAAGGGAGAAATAAGCGATGATTCCGACAAAAAGAGCGCCTCCAAAATAGAGGCCAAGGAAGTGCTTTTTCCCCCGCGTTTGTACGATGGCTGTTCCAATCATATAGAGAAGATAGAGATCGAAAAAGAGGCGGAGAATCGATCCTAAAGAGATTCCCTCGCTGATGGGTTGAATAAAAAGATAAGAGATAAACTGCCAAATAAAAAATTTATGGACTCCCCAAGTGCTCAGGCTAAAGAGATGTTGAGGACTTGGAAGATTAAAAACTTTAGTGAATAGGGCGTTTGAGACGAGGGAAAAAAAGCTCACAATCAGTGTAGTAAGGAGGGTCCCCTTGATGATTTTAGGGGCGCGAGAAAGGGCAGATCTGAAAGGATGTGGCTGTCTCATTCTGGGGTCAGTCTACCATATTCCATTAATTTTTGCTAGAATGGGTTGTTTTTTATTCCGAAAAGAGGTTTAATCCTTATGAAAACAGATCTATTAAAGGAATCGTTCGAATGAAGAAAGAAGGTCATCCAGCCTACCAAGATATCCTATTTGTCGATACGGCAACAGGGGATAAATTTGTCTGTGGAAGTACTCTGCAGCCTAAAGAAACCGAAACCTATGAGGGAAAAGAGTATCCTGTTTATAAGGTGCCAATTTCCTCGGCTTCTCATCCCTTCTTCACCGGAAGTCAGCAGTTTGTTGACTCTGAAGGGCGGGTCGATAAGTTTAAGAAGCGCTACACCCGCAAAGCTGCAGAAAATAAGGAGCAGCAGGAAAAGCAAGAGGAGCAGAAAAAGAAAAAAACTGCAAAAAAAGCCGCTCCGAAAAAAACTGCGAAGAAGAAAGCCGCTCCAAAGGAATAACTCTTGGAAAAGAAACTGCAGGGGCTTCTATCCCGTTTAGACGAGATAGAGACTGCTTTAGGCAACCCCGAAGTTCACTCTGATAAGAAGCGGTATAAAGAGCTCTCTCAGGAGCACTCTTATCTTTCTGAGCTCAAAGAGGTTTACGAGCAGTTTCAGAAAAGCCAGAAAGAGCTTACCGATAGTCAAGCTCTTATCAAAGAGGAAAAGGATCCCGAGTTTACTGCGGTTATTCAAGAGGATATCGAAAGACTTGAGAAGGAAGTTACAAACCTTCAGTCGAAGTTAGAGTCTCTCCTTGTTCCTCCCGATCCTAACGATCATGCCAACGTTATTATGGAATTGCGCGCCGGTACTGGGGGCGATGAAGCAGCTATTTTTGTCGGCGATTGCGTCAGGATGTACCGCCTTTTTTCCGATAAAATGGGGTGGAAATATGAGACCTTAGCCCTCACCTCCTCAGAAGCTGGAGGGTATAAGGAATATATCATCTCCCTTTCGGGGAAAAATGTTCACCGCTATCTCCAATATGAAGCGGGTACCCATCGGGTGCAGCGGGTTCCGGTGACTGAAACGCAGGGACGGGTTCATACGTCAGCAATTACGATTGCAGTTTTGATGGAGCCCGGTGAAGAGGAAAAGATCGAAATTGATGAGTCGGATCTCAAGATCGATACCTACCGGGCATCAGGCGCTGGAGGACAACATGTCAATACCACCGACTCCGCAGTCCGGATCACCCATAGGCCGACAGGGGTGGTCGTCTACTGCCAAGAAGAGCGTTCCCAACATAAAAACAAAGAAAAAGCGCTCCGCGTTTTAGCAGCAAAACTTGCAGAGGAAAAGCGAAGGAAAGAAGCGGAAGAGCGGGCCTCTTTGCGCTCAAGCCAAGTTGGAACAGGGGATCGGTCCGAACGGATCCGCACCTATAACTATGCTCAAAATCGGGTGACCGACCACCGGATCAACCTAACCCTTTACAAGCTCGATCAGATTATGGAAGGGGATCTCGGAGAGGTGACTGAAGCGCTTATTAGTCATTTCTACCAGGAAAAACTCCATGCATAATATTCGGGAACTTATCAAACTTTCTACCGACTTTTTAACAAAGCGGGGATGCACCGATCCTCGCCGTAGCGCTGAAGAACTTTTGGCTGCGATTTTAAAGAAAAAGCGGATGGAACTCTACTTTGATTATGATGCGCCGATCGAAGAAAAAGAGATTACCCAGTATCGGGAGTGGATTAAAAGGCGGGGAGATAAAGAGCCTCTTGCGTATATTTTAGGGGAGGTGGAGTTTTTGAATCTTAAGCTTCAAGTGACCCCAGCTGTCCTTATTCCCCGCCAAGAAACCGAAATTTTAGCCAGCCTGATCCTCAAAGAGCTTTCTGAAGGGCCAAAAGAGCTATGGGATCTTTGCACGGGAAGTGGGTGTTTGGGCCTTGCTGTTAAAAAAGGGTGTCCAAACATCATTGTGAGATTATCAGACGTTTCCAAGGAGGCGCTAGCGGTTGCCCAAGCAAACGCCACGCAAAACAATCTTGATGTCGACTGTTTAGAAGGGGATCTTTTTGCCCCATTTGCTGGAAAAAAAGCTGATGTAATCGTTTGCAATCCTCCCTATGTTACCCCCGAAGAATATGAAGAGTTAGAAGATGAGGTGCGTGCCTTTGAGCCCCGCTGCGCCCTTGTTGGGGGGCTCGACTTTTACCGTCGCTTAGCGGCCGATCTTCCCACCTACTTGCACCCGAATGGCAAGGTTTTTCTTGAGATCGGAACCGGTCAAGGGGAGCCCTTAATGGAGATTTTCGACCAAAGTCATTGGAAACAAAGACGGTATGAGAAAGATTGGGCAGGGCATGATCGGTTCTTTTTCCTTGAATACCAAGAAACATTTCATTAAAATAGGCTTATGTTCGGCAGTATCACAGAAAAATTTCAAAATGTCTTTTCAGCCTTAGCGTCTAAAAAAACGTTAACAGAAGAAAACATCTCCGATGCGGTGCGAGAGGTCCGTTTGGCCCTTCTTGATGCCGATGTGAACTACACCGTTGCCAAAAATTTTATCAAGAGGGTGAAGGAAAAAGCGCTTGGTGAAGAGGTCACCAGGTTGGTCACGGCGGGGGATCAGTTCACCAAGATTATCCATGACGAACTTAAAAGTTTGATGGGAGGGGAAGAACCCTCCCTAAGTATCGGGCATCGCCCATCGGTCATCTTGATGTGTGGTCTCCAAGGATCGGGAAAAACGACTCAATCGGCAAAGCTTGCTCTTTATCTCAAGAAGCAGAATAAGAAGGTGCTCATTGCTGCGTGTGACTTGCAACGTCCTGCAGCGATCGACCAGCTTGAAACCTTAGGAAAGCAAGTTGAAGTTCCGATCTATGCCGACCGCGATCAGAAAAACCCGGTAAAAATTGCAAAAAAAGCGCTTGAGCAGGCCAATAAGGAGGGGATCGATGTTCTGATTATCGATACTGCAGGTCGCCTCCATATCGACGAAGAGCTCATGAAAGAGCTCGAAAAAATCAAAGGGGCGGTCAGTCCCCATGAAATTCTCTTTGTTGCCAATGCGGCGACCGGGCAAGATGCGGTGAAAACTGCCGCAGAGTTTGATCAAAGAATGGCTATTACGGGAAGTATCCTCACCATGCTCGACGGGAACACCCGCGCCGGTGCGGCAATTTCAATCTGCGAGATCACCGGAAAGCCGCTAAAGTTTGAGGGGATCGGAGAGAAGGTGACCGACTTTCAACTCTTCAATCCTCAATCGATGGCCGATCGAATTTTAGGGATGGGCGATGTGATCAACCTGGTCAAAAAAGCCCAGGAACATGTCGACGAAGAAGATGCCGAAAAGCTTAAGAAAAAGCTTTTAAAAGCATCATTTACCTATGACGACTTTTTAAAGCAGATGCGTTCGGTCAAAAAGATGGGATCTCTTAAAGGACTTTTATCGATGATTCCTGGTTTTTCGGCCAATATGGGCGATCTAGAGATGTCTGATAAAGAACTTGGGAAGATCGAGGCAATCATCCTCTCGATGACCCCCGATGAGAGGATCGGCTTAGATGAGCTCGTCCCTTCTCGTCGCCGTCGGATTGCTAAGGGAAGTGGCACCTCGATCGATGACGTCAATAAAATGATTAAAAACTTCAAACGGGTCAAGCAGATGATGAAAAAAATGCCCGGCATGAAGAAAAAATTTCTTAACGATTCCAATCTTAAAGATCAGCTTAGCAGCCTCAAAGGTTCTCTAAAATCTCTATAGAATATTTTTTCGTACCTCTTTTTTCCAAGATCTGATATGATGGGCAGTCTTATTAGTTTTGTGAATTGGAGTTTACATAGATGGTACTAAAGATACGCCTACGACAACAGGGGCGCACCAACCGATTGACTTACCGCTTGGTTGTGACAGATTCTCGCACTCCTCGTGATGGAAAGTATGTAGAAAACATCGGTCATTATGATCCTCATGTCGAGGGGAACGAAGACTCTGCGGTGAACGAAGAGCGGTTGCAGCACTGGGTCGACTTAGGAGCTGAGCTTTCTGAAAAGGCAGAGGCAATCGTTGCAAGGAAAGCGCCAGGTGTGATGAAGAGCATCCGCGAAAGAGCCCTTGCAAAGGTTAAAAAGCGCAGTGAAAAGCGAAAAGCAAAAAAGGTTTGATATCTTATCCCTTTTTCCCGACTACTTTGAAGGCCCTTTTAATGTCAGCATGATAAAAAGGGCGCGGGAAAAGGGCCTTTTGGAAATCAATCTCGTTAATATACGAGATTTTTCGAAAGGAAGATACCAGCAGATAGATGATCGTCCCTATGGCGGCGGACCTGGAATGGTCCTGATGGCAGAACCTGTCACGAGCGCCATAAGGAGTGTGAAAAATGAAAAGTCCCATGTGGTCTACTTGACCCCTCAGGGAAAGCCTCTCACCGCTAAGCGGTGCAGTGAGCTTGCCACCATCGACCACCTCGTGGTTTTATGTGGCCACTATGAGGGGATCGATGAGCGCGCCATTGAGAGCGAGGTCGATGAGGAGATCAGCATTGGGGATTATGTGCTGACAAGTGGGGCTCCTGCAGCCATTGTCCTTGTCGATGCCGTCTCCCGCTTTATCCCGGGAGTGATTGGCAACGAAGAGGCTCCAAAGCAGGACTCTTTCCAAAACGGGGAGTTTGAAGGGCCGGTCTATACCCGCCCTCCCGAATTCGAAGGAAAAGAGGTGCCCCCCGTCCTTTGCCAAGGGAACCATGCAGAAATCGATGCCTGGCGAAGGGGAAAAGCACGAGAAAAAACAGAACGGGTCAGGCCCGATCTGATAAGAGAGTTAGAAAAACAGGAGAAATAAATCATGAGCCGCGATGCGCTACTTGAGGAGATCGAAACCAGCCAGCTGAAGCAAGACATTCCCCACTTCAACGTCGGCGACACGATTAAGGTCCATATTCGGATTATTGAAGGGGATAAAGAACGGGTCCAGATCTTCACGGGAACCGTCATTGCTCGAAAAGGATCAGGACTTTCTGAAACCTTTTCTCTCTATCGGGTTGCCTATGGATCAGGGATGGAACGTGTCTTTTCCCTCCATAGTCCACGCATTGCAAAGATCGAAGTGATGCGTCAAGGAAAGGTGCGCCGCGCCAAGCTTTACTACCTCCGGGGTACTGCTGGAAAAGCTGCCAAGGTAAAGGAAAAAATCGGCGTTAAGAAAGAAAAAGTGGCTGTGGTTGCTCAAGAGAAAGCGCCTGAGCCAATCGTAGAAGAAAAAGCTCCTGAAAAAGAAGAAGGGAAGAAGCCAGAAGACGAAACTCCAAAACCGGAGTAAGGTTTGGGTGAAAAAACTCTACTCGAAGAGAGCGCTTACCAAAAGGGGCGCCGCTTAATTGCAGGGGTAGATGAAGCGGGACGGGGTCCCTTAGCGGGACCTGTCGTTGCTGCAGCCTGCATTCTGCCGCGGGGCCTTCTGATTGCAGGGGTCGATGATAGTAAAAAGCTCACTCCTGAAGAGAGAAAAACGCTTTATCACACTCTGACCACTCATCCCGATATTCTTTTTGGTATTGCGATTGTCGAATGTGATGCAATCGACAAGATGAACATTTTGCGGGCTTCTCTTCATGCGATGGCCCTTGCGGTCAAGGAGCTTCCTGAAGAACCCGATTACCTTTTGATCGATGGGAATCACCTTCCTCCCACTCACATTGCTTCGAAAGCGGTGATTAAGGGTGATAGCCGTTCCCAAAGTATTGGAGCTGCTTCGATCATTGCCAAGCATTATCGAGACCTTTTGATGATCGAGTACCACAAGGAATTTCCTGAATATGGCTTTGATCAGCATAAGGGGTATGGAACAAAGAAACATGTCGAAGCTCTTAAGAACTATGGCCCGTGTAGGATTCATCGCACCTCTTTTGAGCCGGTTAAATCACTTGTAGCAAACTTAATGGAGATCCCATGACACGTAGTATGACCGCCTATGGGAAAGCCCACACTAAGATCTTTCTTGTTGAAATTCACTCGGTGAACCGAAAAAGCTTGGACATTAATATCAATATGCCCAAAGAGCTTCTTGCGATGGATATGAGTTTACGGAAAGCGCTCGGTGAAGTGGTTAAGCGAGGCTATGTGACTGTTCGGGTGACCCGAGAAGGAGAGGGAAGTGGGGCTTTACATCTTCCCTCGGAAGAGGAGATGAAGCGGGTCCACGGCGAGTGGTCAAAGCGGGCAGCCGGTTTGGGATATGATACGAAAGAGGCGATTCCCTTTTCGATGTTAGTACAATACACCCTTTCAAATCCGACTCAAGGAGCCTACGATGCAAAGATGGAAAAAGAGCTTTTGAAAGGATTTGAGGAGGCGCTTGAAGCTTTCATTAAAATGAAGGTGACCGAGGGAAAAGCTCTTGCTAGTGACATCGCTAAAAGGGTCAAAATTATTGAGGAAAAGGTGAAAGAGGTCGAGCCCCTTTCAGAAAAGGCTCCCAAACGGTACCAAGAAAAGTTAGAAAAGAGACTCGAAGAGCTCAAGCTTAATAATCAAGAGGGGGAAGAGCGGCTAATGCGAGAGCTTGTTATCTTTGCCGATCGCATCGATGTGACAGAAGAGATTACCCGCCTCCATTCACATGTAAAGCAGCTTTACATCCTCCTTAAAGAGGAAAAACCGTGTGTGGGAAAGGAGCTTGACTTTTTAACCCAAGAGATGAACCGTGAGGTGAATACAATCGCTGCTAAAGCGCAAGAATTAGAAATTACCCAGGCCGCTTTAGTGATGAAAGGGGAACTGGGAAAAATCCGGGAGCAGTTGCAGAATCTCGAATGAAAGGGAACCTGATTGTCATTAGCGCGCCGGCTGGAACGGGGAAAACGACCCTCGTCCATAAGTTAATAGAAGCCTTTCCCGACAAGGTGATACAGAGCATTTCGTGCACAACACGGAAGCCGCGCGAGGGAGAAATCGATGGAAAGGATTACGTTTTTTTGACTAAAGAGGCTTTTGATGAGCGGGTAAAGCGAGGCGATTTTTTAGAGCATGCGACTGTCTTTGGCAACCAGTATGGCACCCTTGAAGAGGTGGTGGAAGCGCAAAGGGAAAGTGGAAAGCATGTGATTCTTGTGATCGACACCCAAGGGGCGGCAGCCCTTAGAAAAAAGACCGATGCCCTTTTTATTTTTATCGCTCCCCCCTCGATGGAGGTTTTAGAAGAAAGGCTCAAAGGGCGAAAAACCGAATCGTTCGAAACCCTTAAGAAAAGGCTTGATTGGGCCCAACATGAGATGGACCAAGCGAAACACTACGACCATATCATCGTCAATGACGATTTAAAAATGGCCTATGAGGAACTAAAAAATATCATTATAAAGGAGAAACCATGACACGTGACGAACTGACAAAGGAGAGTTATACGACTCTTTTTCACGATAACTTTGAACTTACCCACTACGCAATCGAGGTGGCACGCAAACAGATCGAGCAGGGGAATGACGAGCTCAATGTGACTCAAATGCTCAAAGAGATCCGAAAACATCCTCCCCAAAAAGTCGAAGAGGAAGAGTGAAAATACTGGTCACCGCAGCGCTCCCTTACGCCAATGGACCTCTCCATTTTGGCCATATTGCGGGAGCTTATCTCCCTGCAGATGCTTATGCCCGCTTTCAGCGCCTCATTGGAAATGAGGTTCTTTTTATCTGCGGCTCCGATGAGCATGGGGTGGCCATTACCTTAAGTGCTGAAGGAGAAGGGCGCACCCCCAAAGAGCATGTGGACCATTTTCACCATGTCCTCCACAACTTTTTTAAGACGATGGACATTAGTTTCGATCACTATTCTCGCACCACGTGGGAGGGGCATGTCGAGCCCACCCAAGCTTATTTTCGTGACCTTTTAAAAAATGGCTACATCGAAGAAAAGGTGACCGATGAGCTTTACTCGGAAAAAGAGGGGCGGTTTTTTGCCGACCGCTATGTAACGGGCACCTGCCCTAAGTGCGGTTTTGATGAGGCGCGTGGGGATGAATGTCCCAAATGTGGCGCTAGTTACGAAGCAACCGACCTTAAAAACCCCTTTTCCAAGGTGAGTGGCGCTCCCCTCACCCTTAAGCCGACGAAGCATTGGTTCCTCCGCTTTGACCTTTTTAAAGAAAAACTCACGAAGTGGCTTCAAGAAAAGAGGTGGAAGTCCAATGTGATGCAGTTTGCTCAAAACTATATCGATGATCTGAAACCCCGCGCCATTACCCGCGACTCCGATTGGGGAATCCCTGTCCCTCTTGAAGGGGCTGAAGGGAAGGTCCTCTATGTCTGGTTCGATGCTCCGATTGGGTACATTTCAGCGACCAAAGAGTGGGCCCTCAAGAAGGGAAATCCCGAGGAGTGGAAAACCTACTGGTGCGATCCCAAGACGAAATTGGTCAATTTCATCGGGAAGGATAATATTCCGTTCCATGCGATTTTCTTCCCTGCAATGACGATGGGGCAAGATCAGCCCTATAAGCTGGTTGATGAACTTCCTGCCAATGAGTTTTACCACTTAGAGGGGAAACAATTTAGCAAGTCGGAAGGGCATACGATAGACCTCGAGTCCTTCTTCAAAAAATTTTCGGTCGATCAAGCCCGCTACGCCATCGCTGCTAACGCTCCTGAAACCCAAGACAGTAGCTTTTCGTGGAAAGACTTTGAAACTCGGTGCAATAGCGAGCTTCTTGGGAAATATGGGAACCTGGTTAACCGAGTTCTTGTCTTTACCCAAAATAAGTGCGACGGAAAAATGCCTCCTTATGGAAACTTGAGCCGCGATGATGAGCAGTTTTTAGAAAAGCTTGAAGCACTTCCCAAGAAAATCCACGAAGCCTACTCCCACTTCCACCTAAGAAAAGCAACCCAGCTCATCATGGAGCTTGCACAAGAGGCTAATGTCTATTTCGATCATAAAAAGCCGTGGAAAGATCCAGAGGGGATGGGAACAACCATTGCCTGTTGTCTTCGCGCCCTTAATATCCTGGCGCTCATCTCTTACCCCGTTATTCCTGGGACCGCTGAAAAGTTGTGGCGTCTTCTGGGGAATGAAACCGCTCTAAAAGACCAAGAGTGGAACGCCGTTTTAGAAACTGCGATGCCTCCTAACCGGGTCTTCCCCAAGCCAGAAATCCTCTTTACAAGGGTCTAGATAGGGTCTAATGGACTTTTTCAACAGCCCCTTTAACGAATTTGGTCAACTAGACACTAGTCCTGAATGACTGTTTTGATTTGAGGAAGCATCTCGCGTGTTTTTTCTCGTCCTCGCTTGTAAATTTCCCGGTTGTGCTTATCGCTAAACATCCCGATATCCTCAAAGTCCATCTGAATGAGAACATCAGCTTCTTGAACGGCGTACTCGGTCAGTTTTTTATAACTGATATGGACACTTCTTTCGGCAATTGCAAAGAGGTTGGAGGGATCTTTTTTGGTGAGTCCCTCTCCAATATCGACAGCAATAACGACTTTGGCGCCATATTTTTTAGCGATCCCGACAGGGATGGGGCTAACCACTCCCCCATCTATCAAGTAGCGGCCGAGGTAATAGACAGGGTTGAAGACTCCAGGGACTGCAGAAGAGGCGTGGACGGCAGGGATAATAGGCCCTCCTCCGAGCTCAACCAACTCTCCTGTTGCAAGGTCGGTTGCCACTGCAATAAAGGGGATTTTTAGCTCATGAAATTGAAAGGCTTCTAAATGGTTTTGAAGGAATTTCTCCAACATGGTTCCCTTCGTCATTCCAAAACGGGAGAAAGAAATATTCACGAGGTCAGATCTTTTGAGGTCGATGAGAAGCTCTTCGAGGCGATTGCTACTGGGGTGATCGGCATAAAGGGCACCAATGATGGCCCCAGAGCTGCACCCCACAATCAGGTCAGGGCGGATCCCCGCTTTCTCAAGCTCTTGAAGAACGCCGATATGAGCGACTCCCTTTGCGCCCCCACCTCCTAGAACAAGGGCCACTTTGACCGGCTTTTCCGCCCCTTGAAACTGTGGGATGGGCTCGGGGTTGGCTTGAGAGAGCTTAAGCGATGTACACCCTGCGCAGAAGAGGACTAAGATAAACAGGACATGTCTCATGGAGGTAAGTGTAGCATAGATGGGCTATTTAAATAAGAGGCTTTTACCAAACTCGCCGGAAGACCTCTTCCTTTAGGGAGGCGAGGATGTCAACATAGGAGCAGGTCCTTTTTGACCGGAGAGCTCTTCAATAATACCGGGGTTGATATAGGCAAGGTCCCCATTCGATAGACGGGAAATTTCTCTATGATTGAAAAGCATTTCAAAGGTTAAGAGGTCTCCACATAAGGCCGCAACATGATAAATGGAGTTGCCCTTGACTGTTTCCCTAGTGAAACGGGGCTCTTTCTCGATGATCCACTTAATCAACTCTAGGTTTTGGGTATCAATAGCAAAGTGAATGGGAAGGTTTGAGTCATGTCTATTGTAGATTTGATTGGGGGCCTGGCGAAGGATCCACTTAACCAACTCTGTATTGTGATAATTGGCCAGATGAATGGGATAACGCCCCTTTTTATCAGGGGTAAAAAGGAGTCCAGGGGCCTTTTTAGTCATCCAGTAGCAAACTTCATTATTTGAACGGCGCAATGCTTTATGAAAGGGAAGAGATCCTCCATGATTTTCTTTCTTAAGAAGTTCTGGGTTCATAGAGTAGATTTTTTTTGCAAGAAGGAGGTCTCCTTTAATAGCTGCAAAGTGCAAAGGGGTATTTCCTTTCTCATCAACGGAGTCTATCGAATCAGGGTACTCCTCGAGAAGCCACTCTAACTGTTTAAAGTGACGGTGCGCTTTTTCTTGGCTATACCAAAAAGTTCTTGCTAGAGCGCAATTGAAAAAGGACTGCCCATAGCCTAACTTTGGTGAGAAGAGCTTAGGCTCTTTTTCAGCTATCCATTTAAGAAGGGGCAAGTCCTGGCAATAGGAAATGATAGGGACCCCTTCCTCAGATTTTTCCCAAAATAGGGCTGGATTTCTCTGAACCATCCATTTAATGATTTCATTCTGTTCACTCCCAATTAAGTAATTAAAAGGGATGTCATCCAAAAGAGAAGGATCAATCTCAGCGATTTTCTGGAGCCCTTCTAAATTGCCGGTATTAAAAAGAACGTTCACAATCGATTTTCCCCATTTTTTGCAAAGGGAGGCGTTTTCTCGGATAAGAGGAAGGGTCATTTCTAGGCTAAGATGACTCAAGTTGGCCGAAGAGAGAAGCTTGGGATCTTGTTTAATCATCCATAAAATAATGTCGGTGTTATAACAGATTTCAATGGGGAGTTCTCCTTTCCCATTTTTTGCATAAAGAAGTTTGCGATCTTTCTTAATCATCCATTTCAAGGTTTCTGGGCAGTGACACCAGGTGTGAATGGGAAGGTCTCCAACATTATTAGAGGTATAAAGGAGGTCTGGGTTTAAAGAGACAAGCCATTTACAACCGGCCAGATGTAATAAGGAGTTTCCCTCTTTTCCTTTTACATCGATGAAAGAGGGGTCTTTTTCAATAATTTCTTTAAGAATATAGGGTAGGTTTTGTCCGAGAGGTTCAAATTGGTAGAGATCCCAGTTAGCATCATGAATAGGGAGGCAGCCATTATCGTCTTGAGAAACCAGAATTTTGGGGTCCTTATCGACCATCCACAAAAGCAAATTAGTAGAGACTCCGTCATAGTAGTTAATGCGGTGGACGGGAAGGCGGCCGGAATCATCTTTAGCCCATAGAAGAGAAGGTTTTTTCATAATCATCCATTTGGCAAGTGCTTCGCTGCATTCAACGGCGGCATGGATGGGAAGCGCTCCATACTCATCTTTTTGCTCAAGGCGGCTTTCATCTTCCTCGCACCATTTTTTTAATAGCGAGGGCCTGATATGTGCAAGACTATGATGCGTTTTGAACTCTTTGATGAGGGTTGGATCTTTACTTAGCATCCACTCAGCGACTGTAGCGCTGGCACACTGGATAGGAATCCTTCCACAAGCGTCCTTAGCTCTTAATAGTTTGGGCTCTTTTTCAACCATCCATTGGATGAAAAGGAGATCATTGCTCATATGAATAGGGAGATCGCCATGAGGACTCCTTTCCCATAAAAGGGAGGGGTCCTTTTCAATCAAGAATTTGGTGATCTCTTTGGAGTTGTATCCCGCATAGTGAATCGGGTGGTAGCCCTCATCGTTTTTATACAAAGTGCCTTGGCCCCATAAAGGGTGGAAAAAACAAAAACAAAGGAAGATAGCAAGGGATTTCATGTGGCCGGCTCCAGGTTAAGAGACTGTCTGTGAACTAAAATTTTTATCTTTTCTTTCTTTTCTGATTAATTTTTATGCTCGAGCTTGACAACTTTTCTAAGTTGCCTGCGCTCTCCGCAAAAAAATTCTGCAGAAAATCGAAGAAAACCTAAATAAATTTTAATTCATAGACAGTCTCTAAGGTTTTTTTCTTTGGAGAGAAAATGCTCAAGGCCGGTATGGCGGGTCTTGACATTATCGGTTTTAACCGCAATCGCCAATGCTTTTTTAGTGCCGAGGAGGATGACAAGTTTTTTCCCTCGGGTGATTCCGGTATAAAGGAGGTTGCGAAAGAGGAGCTTGAAGTGGGAGGTGTGGATCGGAATGATGATGCAGGGGCACTCGCTCCCTTGATACTTATGGATTGAGACGGCGTAGGCAAGCATGAGCTCATCGATATCATAAAAGTCGTAGGTGACCTCTTTCCCATCAAAGTTGACGATAAGCTCTTGGGCCTCTAAGTCGATAGAGGTAATCCGGCCGACATCCCCATTATAAACTTTTTTATCGTAGTTGTTCCGAATTTGCATCACCTTATCGTGAAGGTTGAAGTGACGTCCCATCCGGATGAGGTGGAGCGACTGAGGATTGAGTCGCTGTTGCAAGGCATGGTTGAGGTTGTCGGTCCCGATCACCCCCCGTTTCATGGGGGAGAGAACTTGAATATCGTCGATCGGATTAAAGGGGAATTTTTCGGGAATATGGTGCTCGATAAGGTCGATGACTTTTGCCAGAATTTCCTCGGGAGATTCGACGTCAAAGAAGATAAAATCACTTCCCTTTTCATGTTCGGTTTCGGGGAAATAGCCTGCGTTGATCCGGTGAGCGTTGGCGACGATGCGGGATCCCTTTCCTTGGCGGAAGATCCACTTAAGGCGAGTCACTGGGAGGGTTTCTGAAAAAATCATATCTTTCAAAACGTTTCCTGGACCCACACTTGGAAGTTGATCGATATCGCCGATAAAGATCACTCGGGTGTCGTCGGGAATCGCTTTTAGCAAATTATACATCAAAAGGATGTCAATCATACTTGCCTCATCGACAATAAGAAGGCGGGCAGAAAGGGGATTATCCCGATTCCGCTTAAAGCCTCCCTCATGAAAGTCCACCTCAAGTAGGCTGTGGATCGTAAAGGCTTTTTTTCCTGTGATCTCGGCCATTCGCTTTGCTGCCCGCCCCGTGGGTGCGGCAAGGGTGATCTTATCGGTTACCTTCGAGGTGATCGACAAAATAGCGCGGGTGATCGTACTTTTTCCCGTTCCTGGCCCTCCGGTGATGATATGGATTTTTTCTTCTAAGCTTTTGGCAATGGCTACCTTTTGTTCTTTAGCAAAACGGATCCGATGCTTTTCCTCGGCCCACTCGATCGCTTTTTCAACAAGGACGGGACGGATTTTGGAGGGGGCCTCTTGAAGTCTTTTGAGCTCGCGGGTCACTCCCCATTCGGCATTGTAGAGCGGGCGAACCCAGAGGTGATCCTTGTCGCCCAACTTTTCCTGCATGATGTGCCCCTCGAGCTCCAAAGCGGTCAGCTGGTCGGCGATTAAAGATCCGCCCACCTCTAAAATCGCTTCTGCTTCCGGGATAAAATCCTCTTTTGGATAGCAGACGTGACCATCACTACTTAGCTCCCAGAGGACATATTCGATTCCTGCTTTGATACGGATGGGGGAGTCTTTGGCAATCCCCAAATTTTGAGCGAGCTCATCGGCCGTTTTAAACCCGACCCCACGGATTTCTTTGGCGAGGGTATAGGGATTGTTTTTAACCGTGTCGATACTTTCTTCGCCGTACCGTTTGAAGATCTTTTGGGCGAAGGAGGGGCGGACCCGATGAGACTGCAGAAAGATCATCACATTGCGGACCGATTTTTGTTCGCTCCAGCACTCGGCAATTTTCTCGACCCGCTTGGCGCCGAGTCCCTCCACCTCAATAAGGCGGTGGGATTCCTTGTCGATCACATCGAGGGTTTTGACCCCAAAAGTATCGACAATTCGCTTAGCATAGACAGGACCCACCCCTTTGACCATCCCCGATTCCAAATACTTTTGAATGCCGAGAACATCGACCGGAGCGGTTAGCTCATACTGCTCCACCTCGAACTGTCGCCCATGCTTTGCGTGGTGTTTCCACACCCCTTGGCAGTGGAGGGTTTCTCCTGGATTGACCCCCGGCATGGTCCCCACTACCGTGATCGGTTCCTGCTGCTTGGGAGCTTTTAGGCGGGCAACGGTAAAGCCCGTTTCCTCACTTGCAAAGACAATGGTGTCAATAAAACCGTTTAGCTGATCCATAAGGTAGTCATCTTACTCCAAATCGTTCTGTTTGAACACAAATTTTTTCATTTCTTGAAGAAAAATCTTCTTCTGGGTAATATCACCTATTTGTTCCGGATTAGCTCAGCGGTAGAGCAGTAGACTGTTAATCTATTGGTCGCTGGTTCGAATCCAGCATCCGGAGGTGAGGCACCTAGAGCATTTGTCCTAGGTGCCTTTTTTATGGAGGCATCCCTAGACAGCAACCACAGGTTTAAGGTATAATCCCGCCGGTTAGACTTTAAAAGAAGGTTTTTTATGAGTGGTTTTGTCAACACAATTTTTGATCCGGTTAAAAGTCCACGTATTCAACGTGAATTTGACAACGATCTACCGAATTCTCAAGACCCAAAAATAAAAGTTTTAAAAGCTGCTCTCCCCTTTATTTCCCTCCATCGGCCATTAGGCCGGGCAACAGCGGCTATCTCTAGCTGTTCAAGACTATTTTTTGCTTTCAAGGAGGTAGAGCTATCCTACGACAAAGCCGGGAATCTCATCTTGTCCGTAGCTGCAGTTGCCGGTATCGTTTTTCAAAATAAAATTGGAATGGCGATTACAACCGCTCATGATATTATCCTGAATCTCAAGGTCATCATAGGCTCTGACAAAGAGAGAGAAGATAAGCTTCTTGAGGGGCTTAAGCTACTCAATAATGCTGTCTATCTCACACTATTAGCATATGGTTCATTGGAGCTTCAGATTGCTTCACTTACAACCCAGACCCTTTTAAACTCTTCCACTGCATTGGCCGACTACCGGGAAGGGAGACATTTTGAAGCTGGAGCCAGTTTCCTTATGGCTATCATCCGACTCAAGCAATTGGGAGGATATGTCGAGCTTTTGAAGCGCAAGTGGAAAATTGAAGAAGCGGTTCGCAATGTCTACGTTGGTGAAATGAAAGACAAATGGAATTTTCCTTCTGATCACTTGCCCATCGGTGTTACTGTTGATGGTGAGTTTGAGGTTGTTTCTTTCAATGTGATGAACAACTGCTACATGGAATGGGTGAAAGATAAGAACTCTCAAGGGCTCAATGGATCCCTTTTAACGGCGCTAGATGTCCCTGTCAATCTGGAGGGACTGACCAAAAGAGACCTACTGAATATAGAAATGATAAAATCGATGGCAAACAAGCCAAAGGGAGGTCTCATTGCCCTCCAAGAATGTGGTGAACCTTTTTTAAAAGAGCTTGAGAAATCGCTTCCTGAAGATTGGGGTCTTGTGAGATCTTTCCGCAGCAGGATGGATCAAGAAGTGGTTCTTTATAACAAGAAATTTTTCTCTTTTAAAGATCAGAAAACCCCTTTAGATGCCTATCCCTCGGCGCCTGGACGTCAGCTTGCTGAGTTTAGCTTTACGAGAAATAGCGACGGCAAAACAGTCCACATGTTTAACGCTCATATCCCTGGAGCTTTTGATAAACCAGGCCCAGATGAGTTTGCTAAATATGTTCAGGCCGCTTCTTCAAAAGGTGAGATCGTGATTGCTGGGGGTGATTGCAACTTTGAAAGATTGAGAATGATTCGAGCTTTTGAGAATGCAAAGTTATTAGATAAGCGTTATGCAGAACAGGTTCTCCATACCCCTTATCCTACCAACATCCATCCTAGTGGGGTTACAGAAGCTCCAGGACCATTAAGGTCTAAAGGGATTGACCACCTTCTTGTTTTGGGCGAGATTTCTAAAACCCTTAAGGCTCATGAAATATGGAATGATGAAAGACTCATTAAAACGATAAAGCATTTGCAAGGCAGAGGATAGAGAAAAGCCCCGCATTCGAGGGGCTTTTTCATTTACTTTCGTGTATCTTTTTCTTTACTTAATTTGAGCAAAGAGTTTACCCTTTAGGTTTTAACCGGGAGAGTAAATGATGCGTTGGATACCATTAATAGCTTGCTTAACAATGTTGCTGACTTGGAAAGGGTAGGCAGAAGTTCTTGACTTAGATGTAATTTCTTATGAAGCATTTGCTGAAAATGACCCTGAAGCGCTTGAGATTCTTCAACAGGCGCTTCGTGAAAAGGGGATTGTTGGCATTCGGGGGATCCCTACTTACCGAGAAAAAGTGGACCAATTTGTCTCTGCGGCTCGAGAGTTTTCAGCCCTTCCCGAGGAAGTTAAGGAGAAATATGGGCGAAAAGAAGGAGAAATGTTCCTTGGATATGAAAAGGGAAAAGAGAAATTCAAACGTCCTGATGGGCAGTGGTTCGTCGACGATTTAAAAGCTTCTTATTATGGCTTTGTTCCCGACCATCCAGAGAATAAGTGGCCCCATCAACTTAACCTAAAGGATCCCTTTCAAAAGCTAGGGACTTTAATGTCTCAGATGGGAAAAGCGGTGATGGAAAAGATGGGGATGCTCAAGCTTTCTCTCGAGGGCACTCCTCAACTGGGGCGGATGCTCTATTACCGAAAGAGTGGAGATACAGTGGCTGAAAACCCTTTCTGGTGTGGTGCCCATTTTGATCATGGAATGTTCACTGTTTTGATTCCTGCGACCTATTTTGAAGAGGGAAAACAGATTCCAGAGCCAGAAGAGGCCGGTCTATTTGTCAAGCCTCATAACGGAGAAACATTTGAGAAAGTGGTTGCGAATGATCCTGAAGTGATGCTCTTCCAGGTAGGGGAGTTTGGGCAGCTTATCACCGATGACGATACTCGAGCAACGGAGCACCGGGTTCATAAAGCCTCCGGCTCAGTCGAGCGTTACACGATGGCTCTTTTCTTTGATGCTCCTATGGAGACGGTTATCCATTCATTCTCAGAGCTCACAGCGGACTCCCGCTATGGAGGCGCTATGGGAGCACCCTGCTCCTATAGCCACTGGACCGAGGAAACTTTTAAACGCTATATCGTTGAGTAACACATTATGAGTCATAGAGCTTTTGCTCTATGACTCATTATCTACGCAGCGAAATAAGTAGCACTCCGGGGTATAAGAGAGGTTGTGAGTAGAATCACAACAACCAAAAATCTTTTTATAGTTCCTCTAACAGCCTAGATAGCACATATTTAGTGATTTAAGCGTTCGATACAACCAGAGACTATATTTTCAAAGGGCTTAGAATGAATTCGTTTGTTTTCTGGGTAGGTATTTCGGCCACAAGTTCACTCCAGCTAGCATAGCGAACTCGATCCTTAAGATCGCTTAAGCTATGGCCACCTTCACAGATTCTAATATAATCATCGGGATTAGATATTTTTTTGCTTGTTGAAAGAGGATCGCTTTTTGTTGCTAGGTTAACATTACGAGGCCCTTTTTTGACTTCAAAGCCATTCCATGTGATTACCCAAACTGTGCTTCCAAGGCATTTAATAGCAAATTCAGCACCACGTGAGTGTCCTGTAGAGGCTACAATGCTTCCCCAATCTCTTCTGCCATAGTTCTTTTCATATTTTTTTTTGTATTTCTTTTTCCAACATCTTATTACCTTTCTCATTGAGAGGATAGCTGCGGCTCTTAATTGATATGGAGTTCCAATATTATCCGCCCATTGTGTAAGGCTGTTAGTTCCTTGAAAGGCAACAACAAGTTTTCTTTCATTATTTTTGTGAACACAAAATAGTCCGAAAACCCAGGGTTTTGCTGAAGTATCATCAATTTCTTTAAGAGAAATTGTTCCTTCTGTATGTTTTTTAATATATTCATTAACAATCCTTTTTCTGTTTTTTAATAGACCATTCCCTTTATACATGGCATCGGCCATCCTCCAAAATTCATATGGGCTTGGAATTTCTTCTTCGATAGACTCTACCATAATTGCCTCAGATTGCTTATGAGTACAAGAGGAGGGTTTAGTAGGAACAGATACAAATATGCAAGAAGATTTTTTGTATAGGTTAGCTTGTTGAGCAAGAATTCGCTTCGACAAAAAATAGCAGATGGCGATAAACTGGGCGTAGAATAACTATGGAGTCTTAAATGAAAAAAGTTTGTCTGTCTTTGGGCCTAGCATCTGCATTATTATTAACAGGATGCGCTTCTTACCAATCTAATTCCCTTTCTGCCCTTGATCCTGCTTATGTCAGGAACTACCCAGAAGTTGATGGGGTCATGGTTGGATGTAAAGCCTATACGAAAGATGATTGCTACACCTATTTGGATCGCGATGTCTTAGCAAAGGGATACCAGCCGATTCAGCTCACCTTTCAAAATACCACAGACAAACACTACATTTTTTCTACGAATGAGATCAGTGTTCCCTGCGCAAGTCCTGAAGAAGTTGCCGATAGTGTCCATACCTCTACGGCAGGACGTGTTATTGGATATACTCTTATAGGATTTGTGATTCCGGCAGTTGTTGATGGAGTTAAGTCTTCTAATGCGAATGCTGCTTTAGATAAGGATTTTTACCATAAAGCCAGAGAGCATTTTGTCATTGGTCCTAAGGATTTTGTGAAGACGCTTATCTTTGTTCCTAAGGCGCAATTTGCCCCTGTTTTTGATGTGAGTCTCCTCGAAGAAGAGACAGGCCAACACAAAACGATCGGTCTTTCAGTCGTCCGCTAATGAGCAAGAGGGATTTCCCAGTAAGGGTGGGAAAGATCCTTTTCGTAGTCCCCTGTCTCTTCGTTGTAGATCCAGGGAGGGGTGATGTTGGGACCATATTTGGTTTGGATGAAGCGGGCTGTCTGGTTGGGAACCGGCACTTCAATCCCATCAAAGTTGCCCCGTTTTAGGGGAAAAATCACATCAAAAGGGATCGGCGAGGCTTGCCGCCGCTCCCGCTCCTTCCAATCGGTTGCCATGAAAGGACTATTTTCATGGGCGATGATATATTTAACCGTTTTGTTTTCGGCATCGATGTCGTTATGATAGATATCGATGTGATTCCGGCTCTCTTTGATGTAGACCCGAATGTAGGCCTCCGGTCTTCCCCGGTCCGACCAGTCTTGAGCGACATATTTTTTTCGGTCAAGCCTTCTGAGCGCATGCCTCACATTTTGAAAATCGCTCACGAGGACAGCAATGTCAATGTCATTATCCCAGGGTAAAACCCCTTCATAACGGAAGGTGCCAATGCAGGTGCCACAGTCGACCCAAAAGGGGATTTCAGCTTTTGAAAGAAGGGTAATGATCTCTTTAAGAGCCTCTTTATCTGGCAATAGAACGTTTTCGTCGCCGGGTCGTCTTTTATACCCTTGAGAGATCAGTTTTTCTCCTTTTCTCCAGTCATTAATGGGGATACCAAGAGAATAGTAGTAATCGTTTTTCGAGGAGATTTTTTTCGAACGGAGCTCTTGTTTAAGCATGTTATGGCGCATGGCCACCTCTGGCGATAAAAGAGCAACCTTTTTGCAGACCGTTCCCAAAATAAGTCCTGGAGTAAAGAAAGTGAGCGCAACCGGAGAATATATCTTCTTCCCCGTTTCGTACTGGAACCGCTGCTTGACCCTAAAGTGCTCCCCATCATAGGCGATGGCTTTTCCTTCACAAAGATAGTGGGCGGGCATGAGAAAAACGTTTGCCACTTTTTCAAGCCCCCGCGCCTCTTCAAAGGAGGTGTTTACCCAGGGACTTTCACAGAAGATGTGGTAGTAACCCACAAGCGACATCCCCAGATGGACCAAAGCTGCAGTCACTCCGGGAAAGATCTTACAGATCTTTGGAAAGGCATCAATAATTGTCATGCCTCCTTTGTGTAGCGTATTTGCGCTTTTTAGTACAGGGTTTACAAAGTGTCACCCATTCTGTATGAGAGAGGAAAAAGGAGCGTTTTATGGAATTACTTAAAGGTCAAAAAGCCCTAGTGACAGGATCTAGCTCAGGGATTGGAAAGGGAGTTGCAATTGCCCTTGCCAAGGCGGGAGCTGATGTGATGATCAATTATGCAGGGTCGAAGGACAAAGCGGACAGCGTTGCCGAAGAGGTTTCAAAATTTGGGGGAAAGGTACTTGTTGCAAAGGCTGATGTCTCAAAGGAAGAAGATGTTCAAGCAATGTTTCAACTTCTTATCAAGGAGTGGGGGACGATCGATATCCTTGTCAACAATGCAGGTCTTCAGCAAGACTCTCCCTTTGTCGACATGACTCTAGAGAAGTGGAATAAGGTGATTGGAATTAACCTAACAGGACAATTTCTTTGCGCCCGTGAAGCGATCCGCGAGTTCTTGCGCCGTGGCGTTGTCAAAGAGGTTTCCTCTGCTGCTGGAAAAATCATCTGCATGAGCTCGGTCCATGAGATGATCCCATGGGCAGGGCATGCCAATTATGCCACCTCCAAGGGGGGAATTATGATGCTGATGAAAAGTATGGCTCAAGAGCACGCTCCCAAAAAGATCCGTGTCAACAGCATCTGTCCGGGAGCGATCCGGACTCCGATTAACAAGGAGGCCTGGGAGACCCCCGAGGCGCTTAAGGAGCTCATGAATGTCATTCCCTATAAGCGTATCGGAGAGATCGAAGATATTGGGAAAGCGGCTGTGTGGCTGGCCTCAGACCTTTCTGATTACGTTAACGGAACAAGCCTCTTTGTCGATGGGGGGATGACCCTCTTCCCAGGTTTTACAACAAATGGCTAAAAATAAAGAGTCCCCTCTGACCAGTCGTTTGGGTAATACCTGCGGGTACAAACTTTGGAGAGTTGCTCGGGACAATTATTATTTATTTTGAATCCACAAATAGTTAGCCTCAATCCTTGTAAAGATTTAGGGATAGGAAATGCCATTGAGAAGTTTGTTTTTTCACAACTGAGCCCCGTTGGCTTCCCTAAAAATTTTGCTTTTTTATGAGATGCAAGCTTTTGTTGGAGCGCGTATACAACAAAATCGACCTCTGTTGATTCGTTTATTACATTAATTGTGAATGTGTTGGGGAGTGAGTTTGGCGCACAAGCGTCCACAGGGTTGGATCCTTATTTGAATTTGGATAAGTGGGAATTTTACTCGATAGGCAAAATATTTTCAATCCTTATTCAGGATTGTTATAAGGGTGGGGAGTTTCGTGCGCCCCTTTTTCTTGGATGAGTTTCTTCAGGAAAGGATAGAGGCAAAAGAGGATCACCCCTGCTAAGCAGGCGCTCCAGCCAAGAAGGTTGAAGGTGTCGGAGAAGGTAGGGTTGGTTTTCAGGGGGTCAAGAAGCTCTTTTTTATTAAAACTCATCTGGGAGAAATAGTTGGATAGGGTTGCTGCGACTCCAACGATCATCAGCCAGGTTCCCATCATGAGCCCTTGGAGCTTGGAAGGGATAAGCTGCCCAATCATCGCATAGCCGATGGGGGAGATGAGGATTTCTCCAACGCTTTGGAAAACGTAGCTGACGATCACCCATGAAAACCCAGAGATTCCCTTGGCACTTGCAAAGTGGATTCCTAAGGGAAGAATCGCAAAGCCAATTCCAATCAAAATCAGCGAGAGAGAAAATTGGACCGGAATGCGGATTACGTGCCCTTTTGCTCGCAGCTTTTTAGAGAGATGGGCAAGGAGCGGCCCTCCAACAATAATAATAGCGGTATTGATATTCATCAGCCACTGAGGGGGAATTTCAAAACCTAAGACGTTTCGGTCGACATTATGGAGAACAAAAAGGGTCAGCCCCATTGGAGCCATCTGATAAAGGGTCCAGAAAATAAGTGCTGCTAGGGAAAGAACCACAAAGGCCCACATCTTTTTCCGCGCTTCTTTGGTCCGCTCTTGAAAGGTAATACCGCAGATAACAAGGAGCATCAAAACTCCCGCAATGAGAATAAATTCGCTGCTAAAGTGAGAGTGGTTCAGGAGCCACCTCAAAGCAAAAGCAAGGGCAACAATCAGCCCCATCCCCACCAGTCCTAGTCGAAATTTTTTACTTTTCGCAGTATGACAAAGATGTGTGCCCACATCTTTAAGGGTGTTCCAACTAAATAGGGTAATCAAAAAGGTGACTACGTTGCTCCCCGCCGCAAATAAAAAGAGGAGGGAGTAGTTTTGGTGAAGCTGCAAAATGCCGCTGATGGTAAAGCCAATGAAGAAACCAACGTTCATCCCACTATAGTTCCAAAGAAATGCAGCTTCCCGGTTTTTATCGTGGGGCTCGAAAAGTTGGGTCACCATGCAGTTCACGCAGGTGACATTGAGCCCACATCCCGTAAGGAAAATAGCAAGTCCCCAGTAAAGCGATTCTAGGCTAGTCAGCGATAGAATGACGCATCCAAGGGTTTGGATGACCATGGCACTAGCAAAAAGGAGGCGGTAACTTAGAAAACGGCCCCCAATATAGCCTCCCAAAAGGTGGAGGAAAAAGTTAAAGGCGACAAACGATCCTGTAATGGCAATGGCGGTATCAGCATTGAGACTTAAACCCTTCGTTGCATAAAGGACAAGTGTCGAGTAGAGAACGCTGAAGCTTAAAGTAGAAAAAATCTGGATAAAAAAGAGGGTCCGTGTCCCTTGTCTTTGCTCTTCTGTTAGTTTCATAAGAAGGGGAGAACTCCTTTGATAACGGTTGCAGGGGCTTCGATAATGGTCTTTAAGCCTTGCTGAAGGAAGATCGAGTGCATCATTTTCTGCATGATGATCTCTGAAATCTCTTGAGTTGGAATTCCCTTATCGGAGGTGACATCATCAAACTCCAAGCGCTCAATAGGGGAGAGTTTATGGAGCCTTCCATCAGAGAGGATCAGATCGATCTGGATGTTGGTGAAGATAAGCCTTTTGATAATCGCCTCACGCTGAACAGAAAAGAAACTTTTGTGGTCTTGCTCCATGTTTGCTAAAATGGTTTGCCAGTTTCCTTGGGTTTGGTCTTTGGTATAGAGCTGAATATTGACATAGACGTCGCTCATTTCAATTTTATCGATGATGATGGGGTTCCAAAAATATTGCTTGTAGGGAGCTTCGATACCGATCGTCTCTACTTTCATCGCTGTGGGGAGGCGGGCCTCTTTCGGATTGGCAATCCGGAGCTTTTCAATACTAAAGCTTTTGCTGTGAAAGTTAATATCTTCAATGGTGACCGTCGTGTGGGTTTTATGGCCAATCAGCTCTGCTAAAATCAGACTTGCATTGGCATAGGCGATATAAACCATCGATGCGATGATCAGGAGGACAGCAACAAAAATGCAGAGAAGTCTCTTCATATTTTCATCGATAGCCGATCTAGGGATAAAAAAAAAGCACTTCATAAAACCTAACCGATTGTGAGGTTTTATGAAAAAAGCACTTCCCTTGGGAAGTGCTTTTTTAAAGAAGGCTTAGTAGCCCATGCCTGCTGGCATGGCGGGGGCGGGAGCTCTTGCCCCTTCCTCTTTCGGCCCATCGGTAATGATCGCCTCTGTTGTGATAAGAAGCGATGCGATCGATGCTGCAAGCTCAATGGTGAGGCGAACGACCTTTGTCGGGTCAATCACTCCCATCTCAACGAGGTTACCATATTCATCGGTCAAAGCATTCCACCCTTCGTTGGCTTTCATGCCCATCACCTTTTGAACGACGATCGAACCCTCTTCGCCCGCATTCTCAGCGATTTGGCGCAAAGGGGCGGTGATCGCTTTCATGATGATCTCGGCGCCCACTTTGGTGCATCCTGTCATCCCCTCTGAAAGTTTTTTGAGGATAGGGATACAGTGGATAAAGGCGCTCCCTCCACCAGGAAGAATGCCTTCTTCGACCGCTGCTTTTGTTGCCTGAAGGGCATCGTCAACGCGGTCTTTTTTCTCTTTCATCTCCACTTCAGTGGCAGCACCGACGCGGATGATTCCTACGCCGCCAGACAGTTTTGCGAGGCGCTCTTCAAGCTTTTCGCGGTCGTAATCAGAGGTGCTATCCTCGATCTGCCGCTTGATGAGGGCGACCTGCTTTTCGATCTCCTCTTTTTTGCCTCCTCCTTCAACAAGGGTGGTGTCCTCTTTTTTGACGACCACTTTCTTGACACTTCCGAGCATGTCGAGGGTGACATTTTCCAGCTTCATCCCGAGATCTTCGCTAATGTACTGGCCACCAGTAAGAATAGCAAGATCTTGAAGGATAGCTTTTCGCTTATCGCCAAAACCAGGAGCTTTGACGGCGCACACTTTAAGGCCTGCGCGGAGTCTGTTCACGACCAATGTTGCAAGGGCTTCTCCCTCGACATCTTCAGCGATGATGATCAGGGGACGTCCACTCTCAGCGACAGCTTGAAGAACAGGGAGAAAATCTTTCATCGCAGAAATTTTCTTCTCGTAGACGAGGACAAAAGCGTTTTCATAGACCGCTTCTTGCGTTTCTGGGTTGGTGATGAAGTAAGCAGAAAGGTATCCCCGGTCAAAGTTCATCCCTTCAACGACGTCGAGGGTAGTTTCAAATCCCTTCCCTTCTTCAACGGTGACTGTTCCATCTTTACCGACACGCTCCATCGCTTTTGCAATGGTCTCTCCGATTTCAGCGTCGTTATTGGCAGAAATGGTAGCGACTTGAGCAATTTCTTTTCGATCTTCGACTTTTTTGCTCATTTTTTTGAGCTCGCCGGTCAAGGTTTTGACGGCTTCCTCGATTCCCCGTTTGAGCTCCATTGGGTTCGATCCGGCAACGACGTTGCGAAGCCCTTCAGAGTAAATCGCTTCGGCAAGAACGGTCGCTGTGGTGGTTCCATCACCTGCTTTATCGGCGGTCTTGCTTGCCACCTCGATAACCATTTGAGCGCCCATGTTTTCGTGCTTATCTTCGAGCTCGATTTCCTTAGCGACGGTCACACCATCTTTAGTGACATGAGGTGCGCCAAACGATTTGTCGATCGCCACGTTGCGTCCTTTAGGTCCAAGGGTCACTTTCACCGCTGAGGCTAAAGCTTTCACCCCTTTTTGGATCTTATTTCTTGCATCTTCTCTAAATTTAATGTCTTTAGGTGCCATAATTTTTCTTCTCCTTCTTATTCAACGATTGCAATTAGGTCATCGGCACGGAGCACGACAAATTCTTCATCTTCAACGGTCACTTCCTGGCCGGAGTACTTATCCATGAGGATTGTATCGCCCACCTTTACAGGAATGGGGTGCTCTTTTCCTTTTCCAACGGCAACGACCTTTGCCATTTCTTGCTTTTTCTTAGCGCTATCAGGGAGGATGATTCCTCCTTTGAGGGTCTCTTCTTGTTCTAGACGTTGAACAAGGATGCGATCTCCAAGAGGTCTGAGTGAGACTTTTTTTTGAGTTTGCATATCAAATTTCTCCTTTTACTGGTCTTGCAACGCCCAGCATAGCTAGGGGGAGCATTTTTTGCAACAGGATTTAGCACTTTTTCCTCCAAGCTGCTAATGTCAGCTGCATACTAATTTTTTTATTAGCGGACAGCTCACCGCGTTCGTTTCGGCGCCCTCCGGGCTTGAACTCACGTCAGTCCGCTTTTACATAGCACATACCATATAAGGTCATCTTTTATTTGCCTGAGAAAGGAGAATTAGGTAGTTTAGCGATTTACAAGGAGACTATATGGCCAAGGAAAGGACTGAAGTTCAAGCAGAAGATACCTGGGATGTTGCTTCCCTCTACTCCAATCTTGAGGCGTGGGAAAAAGAATTTAAGGAGCTGACAAAAGATAAATCAAAAACAGCTTCATGGCCCCAGATTGCCCAGTATCAAGGGAAAATTAGAGAGGACGGAGCAAAGCTTGCTTCCCTACTAAAGGAAACTTTTAATGTGGAGCGGAAACTTTATGGGCTCTACACCTACGCCCATCTCCGTCACGATGAAGATGTCGCTAATGAGCTCCATAAAGATGCTTACGATCGGATCTCCCTCCTCTACTACGATTTTCAAAGTGAAACCTCTTGGATTCAGCCTGAAATCCTCCAAATTCCAGAAAAAAACCTAGAAGCTTATCTGAAGGACGAAACTTTAAAAGACTACAAGGTCTATCTCGAAAAGATTTCAGCCCTCAAACCTTACACCCTTTCTGCTGACAAAGAGCAACTGATTTCGCTCGCGGGAAAAGCTCTTGAAACTCCACAAAAAGCTTTTGGAGTTTTCAATAATGCTGACCTGCAGTTCGGGATGATCCAAAATGAAAAAGGGGAGGAAAGAGAGCTGACCCATGGAACCTATAGCCTTTATCTCCAGTCCAAGGATCGGACCCTAAGGAAAAATGCGGCGCTCAACCTGCATCAAAAGTATGGACAATTTGAAAATACCGTATCGGAGTTGATCAATGGGCAGGTGCAACGCCACGTTTTTCAAGCAAAAGCGCGCAATTATCCCTCGGCTCTCCATGCAGCCCTGACCCCCCACCAAATCAGCACCGACGTCTACCATAACCTGATCGAAACGGTCCGGAAAAATCTTCCTACCTTGCACCGCTATGTTTCGCTTCGGAAAAAACTTCTTGGCTATGACAAGCTCCATTTTTATGATCTTTATGTTTCTTTGATGCCCCAGCTTGAAAAGAGCTACACCTATGAAGAGGCGGTCCAGCTCACTTTGGATGCGGTCCACCCTCTAGGAGAGGAGTATCACCAAATCCTAGAAAAAGGGCTCGGCAAGGAGCGTTGGGTCGACCGGTATGAAAATGCTCGGAAACGGTCAGGAGCCTACTCGAGTGGATGTTACGATAGCGTTCCCTATATTCTACTCAACTTTCATGGAACGTTGCGCGACGTGATGACCTTGGCCCATGAGGCGGGACATAGCGTTCACTCTTACTGTAGCAATAAGGGACAGCCCTACCACTACGCAAATTACCCCATTTTTGTGGCTGAAGTGGCCTCTACCTTCAACGAAGAACTCCTTTTCCGCCACCTAATGGAAAAGGCAACGAGCCCTCAGGAAAGGTGTTACCTTCTTAATCAAAAGATCGATGATGTCCGCTCAACCCTATTCCGCCAAACCCAGTTTGCAGAGTTTGAGCTTACCCTCCACACCCTTGCGGAAAAAGGGATACCTCTGACTGCAACGACCTTAAAAAACGCTTACCGCAAGCTCAATCAGGAGTACTATGGTCCCGATCTTTACATCGATCCCGAAATCGATGTTGAGTATCTCCGGATTCCTCACTTTTATTACAACTTCTACGTCTATCAATATGCCACCGGCATTAGTGCAGCTTATGCACTTGTTGAAAAGCTCATGAAGGAAGGAGAGTCAGTCCAAAAAGATTATCTTAAATTTCTCTCTTCAGGATCTTCTCGTTATCCTGTCGAACTTTTAGAAATTGCTGGTGTAAATATGAAGGAAAGTGGGCCGGTTCAAGCGCTCATCGATCAGTTCGGATCTCTTGTCAACACATTCGAGCAGGAAATTTCTGCTTGCTGAAAAAATCAAAAGAGGAGTATCCCATATAAGATATGGGCTCTAAAGTGAAAATAAAGAAGTCCTTTGTGATTTTGAATGACAAAGGACTCCACACTCGTCCTGCAACTGAGCTTGTAAAATGTGCGCAGTCTTATAAGGCGCAGGTTTTCCTTGCCTATCGGGGACTGAATGTGAATGCCAAGTCACTTCTTGGAATTCTCATGCTTGCTGCAACGCGGGGAGCAAAAATCGATATCGAAGCGGAAGGGATCGATGCAGAAGCCGCTGTTGAAGCGATCCTTTCCCTTGCTCGTAACCGCTTTAACTTCAAATTCTGATGGTTATTTTAATTGTCGGAGCAAATGGGTACATTGGAACCCGCCTTATTCCTCTTCTTTTAGCTGAGGGACATGAAGTAGTTGCGGTGGCGCGTAGGCCCGAGAGTATCCGCCCGTCCAAGGCAAAAGTGGTTCAGGGAGATCTCCTTAAAAAGGAGAGTCTAGAAGCTCTCCCTAAAGCAATCGATGCTGCCTACTACCTTGTCCACTCGATGGCCCACAAGCATGAAGATTTTGAAGCTCTTGATAAGCAAGCCGCTGAAAATTTTGTTTCCTATATTAGTACCACCACTTGCAAGCAGGTGATTTATCTAACGGGGCTCATTTCAGGAAAGGAGCTTTCGAAACATCTCCGCTCTCGCTTAGAGGTTGAAACCACGTTAAAAGGGGCAAAGCCCCCCTTAACATCGCTTCGAAGTGGGATCATTATTGGATCGGGAAGTGCCTCTTTTGAAATTATTCGCGACCTTGTTGAAAAACTTCCGATCATGATCACCCCTAAGTGGGTCCGCTCCCTTTGCCAACCCATTGCCGTGCGCGATATTTTAGAATATCTTGTCAAAGTGCTAGGTCATTCCGATTGCATCGGGCAGACCTTTGATGTGGGAGGTCCTGACATTTTAACCTATAAAGAAATGCTTCAAGGGTATGCAAAAGTAAGAAAGCTGTACCGCTTAATGATTCCCGTCCCCTTATTTACCCCTGCCCTTTCTTCCTATTGGCTTATTTTGATCACCTCCACTAACTATTACTTAGCTCGTAGCCTCATTGACAGCGTCAAAAACAATGCCATTTGCTCTGATGACCGGATCCACAAAATCATCCCTAAAAAGTGTTTGAGCTATAAAGAGGCAGTCACTCGAGCCCTTGATAAAATTGCCGCCGACCAAGTCGAATCGACCTGGAAAGATAGTTGGTCTTCGGCAGGGAGCGGCGTTCCTGAAGAGATGGAGATTCCTAAGTTTGGATGTCTATCGATGGCAACGGGCATCGACTTTACTGGCGATCCCGATGCAGTTTTCCAAAGTGTCCAGCAGATGGGGGACCAAAAAGGGTGGTGCTATATGAATTGGGCGTGGCGGGTCCGCGGCCTTTTTGACCGCGCCCTTGGGGGAGTGGGGATGCGCAAAGGGAGGCGGAGCAAAGGTGAGCTAAAGGCTGGAGATGTCATTGACTTTTGGCGCGTTCTCCATGTCAACCCCGAAAAGAGGCAGCTGACTCTTCTTGCAGAGATGAAACTTCCGGGGGAGGCGTGGCTTGACTTTAAGGTTGAGAAAGCCCCGAAAGGGTATCGGCTTACTCAAACCGCCATCTTCCGCCCTCAAGGACTTTTTGGCCGTTTCTACTGGTATATTTTCTACCCGGTTCACCTCATTATGTTCCCCGGCATGTTAAAAAGGTTGGTTACTCCTCAATAGAGACCGTTTTTTCAAAGACCTCTTTTGTGCAGTAGATCGGGATCTCATTTTCGAGCGCTAGAGTGAGGCAGTCGCTTGGGCGGGCATCGATTTCCAAAATGTTTCGCACTCCATCGGTCTCTTGCTCCACAAAAAGGCGCGCAAAATAGAGGGTATCTTGAACATCGGTGATCACCACCTGCAATAGATTGATATTGAGTCCATTAAAAAGAGCATTAATCAGATCATAGGTGTAGGGACGGGGTTTTACCTGGTCGGCAAGGTGCATTTGGAGGTTTTGGCCGACGTGAGGGGAGGTATAGATCGCGAATCGCTTCTCATCGGTCCCCAAAATAAAGACCGTATAGTTTTGTGATTGTAAGATCTTATTGAACTGCACCGGAATAAGTTCAAAGTCCATGCTCCCTCCCCCTTTTCTATATTATAGCCTATCTAGGGCCAGTGATCAACCTCTCCGTTACTTTTGCCGATAAAAACCCTACCGGCAAGATTGAAGAAAAACCCTGTCTCTAAGACACCTGGAATGTGAATCAGTTTTTCATGGTCTCTTTCAGGATCATCGCGAAGGGTTTCAAAATGAATGTCATAGATCAAATTCCCATTATCGGTCATATAGAGGTCATCCTTAGGGTACTTACGGAGAGTCCCATGGAATCCCAACTTTTTGATCTTATCGATCGTGGCCTCTTGCCCAAAGGGGAGAATTTCAACCGGGAGGGGGTGTTTCCCCAGCTTGTCGACCACCTTGGTCTCATCGGCGATCACCACCATCTCCCGGCTCGTATTGGCGAGGATCTTTTCTCGGAGAAGAGCGCCGCCCCCCCCCTTGATCATCCTTTTTTCAGAGTCGATCTCATCGGCCCCATCGACAGTGATATGGATCGAAGTGACCTGATTGACATCAGAGATAGGGATCCCCCCTTCTCGGGCTTGCTTTTCCGATCGAAGAGAACTAGAAACTACTTGAATATCAAGCCCTCCCTTTACCCGCTCGATAAGCCTTTCGATAAAATAGAAAACGGTCGAGCCTGTTCCCAGCCCGACAAGCATCCCATTTTCAATCAGTTCAGCTGCCCTGGTACCGGCAGCCCGTTTCATCTTTTCGTCCATGAGCCTAATTTTGTGGGATCCTTCTATTGACAGCAAGAATTTTATTTTCTATTCTATGGGACATGGCAAAGAAACTTGCAGAAGAAAGTTCTAAGACAAAAAAAACGCGGGAAAAGCTCCGCCGTCGGCTAGAGGAGATGGATCAGGGGATCACTCCCCATGCTCTCAAGCAAAAATCGTCAGAAATCCAACGGTGGATCACTCGCCATGCGGCAAGTCGGACTCCGCTTAAAAAGAAGTCGATCTCTCTTTTTGACGAAAACCAGAACGCTGCCTCGATCAGTCAGAAAGTGACCGCTGTCGTGGCTGCTCTTAAAAAATCTGACCTGTGATTGCCACCGGCTGATAATTGATATTAGGTAGCGATCCGGGGATAACCTGGAGACCATCTTGTTTAAAATTAGATTCGCGCTCCTTTATTTACCATATGTTTTATGTGCCAAGCAGATTGACACATTTTATGGACCTATCGAGGTTCAAGAACCTGTTCTTTTGGAACTCATTGAAAGCCCACCCATTCAAAGGCTTAAACATATCCATCAATATGGAGTTGCCTACTATACAACCCACAAAGAAGAGTATACGCGCTATGACCACTCCATAGGGGTTTTTACAATTTTAAGGGTAAAAGGGGCCTCTTTAGAAGAACAAATTGCAGGGCTTTTACATGACGTTTCCCATACCGTCTTTTCCCATGTAGGAGATTGGGTCTTTGGCAAAGAAAACCAAGAAAAAGATTATCAAAACGGCATACATGCGACCTTTTTAAAGAAAAGTGGCCTAGGAGATATTCTCAAAAAACATAGCTTCACGATAGATCAAGTTCTTCCATTAGAAGAATTGTTTCCTGCTCTTGAAAATTTGTTGCCGAATCTTTGTGCAGATAGAATTGATTACAATATACAAGGGGCCTACCATAGAGGTTTTATCACCTATGAAGAAGCTAAAGGCATTTTTGAAGACATTCGGTTCACAGGGAAGCGATGGGTCAGTACGCAACCCAAATTAATGAAGAAGTTAGTCTTATTTTCTCTTTTTATGACGGAAGACTGTTGGGGAGGACCCGTCAACCATTTATCCTCTCGATGGCTTGCAGACGCCCTTTTAAGAGGGATAGATTTAGGGTGTCTTTCTTATAAGGAGCTTCATTTCGGCACAGACCAAGTGGTTTGGAATAAGTTAATGGCTCATAAAGACCCGATCATTCGGGAAAAAATGAAAAAGCTTGAAAATATTCACCACCATTTCTCTGCAGTTGGCAGGGCGGATCAGGCCGATCTTGTTGTGAAAAGTAAGTTTCGAGGAATCGACCCTTGGATTATGGTAGGCCCCAAATGTTTACGTCTCACAGAAATAGACGATAATCTTGCGGAAGAATATGAAAAAGTAAAACAAACTCTCAAGAGAGGATGGACCGTTAAAATTCTTTCTAAATAGGTCCATGACTTGAGCTAAATCTTTTTCTAAGGTACCATAGCCCCCATGGACAATCTCATCGATTTTTTAGAAAAACGGGGCTTCATCGACAATGTGACGAGCGATGAGCTAAGAAAGAGGGCCACAAGCCCGCTCAAAGGCTATATCGGCTTCGACCCAACAGCTGACAGCCTTCATCTGGGTAACCTTGTGGGAATTGTCGCTTTGGCATGGCTCCAAAAATTTGGTCACACCCCGGTTGCCCTTTTAGGTGGCGGAACCGGGAAAATTGGCGATCCTTCCGGAAAATCGACCGAGCGCCCTCTCCTGACCCCCGAAACCCTCAATAGAAACATTGCAGCGATCGGCAAACAGCTCGAACGCCTTTTAGATCGCCCAGTTGTCCTAAACAATGAAGAGTGGCTAGGAAACTTTGGGCTGATCCATTTTTTGCGTGATGTGGGAAAACATTTCCGTATTGGTCCGATGCTGGGAAAAGAGAGCGTGCGGAGCCGGATCGAATCGGAAGAGGGGATTAGCTTTACAGAATTTACCTATCAGATCCTTCAAGGGTACGATTTTTACCACTTGGCACGCGTCGAAAAGGTTGAACTCCAGATGGGAGGAAGCGATCAATGGGGCATTATCACGGCTGGAATTGAGCTCAATCGGAAACTTGATGGTCCCCCCATTTTTGGGATGACCTTTCCCCTTTTAACGCGGAGTGATGGGGCAAAATTCGGAAAAAGTGAAGAGGGGGCGATCTGGCTCGACCCTGAAAAAACCTCTCCCTACCAATTTTACCAATATCTTGTCCGCGTCGCCGATGCCGACGTGATCCAGCTCATGCGAATGCTCACCTTTATGGAAAACGGAGAGATCGATCATTACGGACAAGCGATTGAGTCAGGAAACTTTACCCCCAACGAAGCGCAAAAAAAACTTGCTGAAGAGGTGACCCGCTTTGTTCATGGAGAAGAGGGAGTGGCCATTGCCCTTAAAGTGACCGAGGCTGCTGCGCCTGGTTCCAAAGCAACCCTTGACCCCGATATCTTAAAAGAAATTGCTCGCGATATGCCCAGCGTTCAAATGAAAGCCTTTGAAATTGTGGGTCAAAAATATGTTGATGTTGCAACAAAGGCAACCCTTCTCGCAAGCAAAGGGGAAGCTGTCCGTCTTATCAAAAATGGGGGAGCTTATCTCAACAACGAAAAAGTTGAGGATCCCACCTTTTTAATCGAGTCAAAACATCTCATCGGCGGCAAATATCTCCTTTTAGGATCCGGCAAAAAGAAGAAAATTCTTATAAATCTCACGAAATAACTTGCCTGAAAATCAATAAGATAGAAGAATAAGGGTTAGCATTAAGAAAAGCTCTTTTCATATTTTCGTTGAAAGAAAAGTGCAAGACATGAGAAGAGGAGATTAACCTCTTTTGTTAAATTTTATAAGGAGCAGGGTGATATGGCAACGATAACAAAAAAGAAACTCATCAGCGAGATTTCTAGACGCCGTGGTCTACATCCCAATGAGGTTCGTCTTGTGGTGCAGTCGTTCTTAGACTGCATGACAGAGTACCTCTCTGATGGAGACCGATTGGAATTTCGTGATTTCGGAGTTTTCGAAGTTGTGAAAAGAAAACAAAAAATTGGAAGAAACCCAAAAAATGCTTCCGTCCCTATTGTCATCCCAGAAAGACGGGCGGTGAAATTCACCCCCGGAAAAAAGATGAAAAACCTGATAGAGACTGAAGAAACTCAGGGAGCTGCTTTATAAAAAAGAGCAGTTGATTTATGACAGGTCTCACCACTTCTTTTGAACATTTTCAAAAAGAAAGTGATGAGACCTTTTTTTGTGAGCTCCAAAACATTTTGATTGCCCTTTTTGAAGGGAGAGAAAGTGAAGAGCTTAAGCGGCGCATTAGAAAAGTGCGAACAGGGGGGTTTTGGAAAACCTTTCCCCTTCAAGAGGCTTATCTTGCCCTTGCTACCTACCTTTTAGAGGGATGCTTCGAGCCCTTTGAAATTCGGCAACTCGAGAAAGGGGCGATCCTTCAAGAGACAGGGCCCCATGCGTTAGAAAAACAAATTCCTCAGCCCTTAGAAAATGGACATCTTGCCCTCGTCTACCTTTATCTGGGATGGTCTCTAGGAGACGAAGAGCTTCTTCAGGCAGGGCTGAAAATTGCCGCCTTTTGCCTTTCTCTTTGTGATCATGAGGGAAAACTCTTTCAAGGAATGTGGATTAAGGAAAAAGAATACAAACCTGCTGAGCTTTCAGCTGTCCTTACCCTCCTCTTTTCGATTATTTCTTATTGCAACGCGCGTCCCCATCTCCTTAATGAAGACTATGAAGAAAATCCCTTTATCTCCCTTTTTGCAGCGCAATTCCAAAAGCTAATCGATGAAGAGACTCCCTTGCCAGAAGCAAAGCTAGAGCTGACGCCTCCAGAGCTTGATCGGAGTCTAGGTTTTATCCGTTACCATCACGGAGAAATGAGCTTTGCCGCTGCTGCCGCAGGTTTTAATACAGGGGTGGGATCTTTGCACAAAAAGGGGATCCATATCGTCTCTTTCGGTCCCCACTACGCCCCTCTCGCCGACTCGGATCGGTATGGAATTTTTCGCCCTTCGAATGGAAGTGGGGAAGGATTTAAAGATTTAACCCTTGAGCCTACCCATCTTAGAGGATGGACAAAAACCCTTTCCCCTAACCAATGGCTCTTTTTTGATATGAAGGGGGAAAAAGAAAACTTTGAGCTTACCATCCGTCATAGCCATGAAGAAGAGCTTTACTTTGCCTTTTTCGTCTCTGCCGACGGAGCTCATGTTGGGGAAGAGTGTCACTTAGCTCCCAAAGCGCTTGAGCGTTACCGGGGCAAAAACGACAATATTTTATTTACACGAGAAGGAGAGGAGGTTGCCCTAGTGCCCCATTTTGAGGGGGAAATGGAGGTTATTCCACTCGCTGGAAAGACCCATTTTTGGTCAGCAGAATTTTTAATTGCCTTTTCCCTGGGGGAAAAGATGAAGCCCTATGCATGGACGGTCAAGTAAACACTTTAACCCCTTGCAAAAGAATTCAAAATTCTAGATAATTTGTGCTATTAAACGGAGAAAAATCTTGTCAGTTCCAAAAGTTATTTCAATCGGCGCCCTCACCCTTTTCGCAGTCCTCGGGGGACTTGCTCTTTTTAAGAAAAAGGAAGGAAACGTTGCAGTAGAAGTGGCCTCTCGTCCCGTTGAGGTGGCCGTTGAAGAGCCTGCTATCCCTGAAAAATCGGAGCAGTATCTCCGCCCTGTTCAAGATGAGATAGCTGACCGAGAAGAAGACCAGGTATGGCGTCTTTTTACAACTGGAAGACATAAACTCCCCATTGTGGAAACCGTCCGGTATCGTTCCCGAGTTTCTTGGCTAAAAGACCGTCCTGCGTGGGTAACCGATTATGCTGCACACTTTTCAACCTCGCGTCACTTTATTGCCCGCAGTCTTAATGGGAAAAAAGATTACTATACGCAGAAAGTCTCATCGGGAGATAGTTTTAATGTCTTAAAAAAAGAGCTCAGTTTTTATCTTGTCGTTGACCTGTCCCGTTGCAAGATGTGGTTTTATGCGATTGATGGAGAAAGCAATGAGCGGACCCTCCTTAGAACCTACAAGGTGGGCTTAGGTCGTTTTGATGAAGAGTCTTACTCGGGTCTTCTCACCCCTAAGGGAAAATTTCTCCTTGGTGACAAAGTCGCCATTTATAAACCAGGAAATATGAGCATTACCGATGAGACCGAAATGGTCCGCATCTTTGGGACTCGATGGATTCCACTCATTGAAGAAACCGATGGGCGGCAACATGGGTATGGATTTCATGGTGCTCCATGGGTCTATGACTTAGAAGCCGAGGCTTACGAGGAAGACCTCTCGACCATTGGAAGCTATGAAAGTGATGGGTGCATCCGTTTGGCACAAGCAGATATCGAAGAGCTCTATGCCATTGTTATTACTAAGCCCACAGTGGTGGAGATTGTCACCGATTTCCATGAAGCAAACATCCCAGGGGAGGAACTGTAATTTATGTTAGATCATGAAAAGCAAATTATCGATCATGAAAATGCCATTGCCCAGCTTAAAAAGCAGAACGAGGTCAATGGAATTTGGACTGATGAAGAGCTTCTCAAGCTAGAAAAAAAGCTAGAACAGCTCAAGAAAAAAGTCTATTCCAAGCTTTCTCCTTGGGAAAGAGTCGCGATCTGTCGTCATCCTGATCGACCCCGCTCAGTTGACTACATCAAAAACCTCTGCGAAAGCTTTACCGAGATCTTTGGCGACCGCCTTTTTCGCGATGACCAAGCCGTTGTCGCTGGCCTTGGGATCATCGGTGGGCAAAAGTTTGCCATCATTGCCCAAGAAAAAGGGTGCGATACCGAAAGCCGTCTCTATCGCAACTTTGGCATGCCCCATCCCGAAGGGTATCGCAAGGCTCTCCGCGTCATGAAGCTTGCCGAAAAATTTAACCTTCCAGTCCTCACCTTCCTCGACACTCCCGGCGCCTATCCAGGTCTTGCTGCAGAAGAGCGGGGACAAGGATCAGCGATTGCGACCAACCTTCTCGAGATGGCCAACCTCAAAACCCCCATTATCTCAGTTCTTATCGGCGAAGGGTGTTCTGGTGGAGCTCTTGGCATGGGAGTTTGCGATGTGATGGGAATGCTTGAGCATGCCTATTACTCGGTGATCTCTCCCGAAGGGTGCGCCTCTATTCTTTGGCGCGATGCTGCCAAAAACGAAGAAGCGGCCGAAGCGCTCAAGATGCAAGCCGAGCACCTCCTAGAGTTTGGGGTGATCGATGCCATTATTGACGAGCCGCAGGGGGGTGCTCATCACAATCCTCAAACGGTCTACGACGGCGTCAAAAAGTTTCTTCTTAAAGAGGCCAAAAAGCTCATCAAAGTCCCGACCGACGAGCTGATCGAAAAGCGGTACCAAAAATTCCGCAAGCTCGGCGCAGTGACTGTTCAAGAAAAGTGACAATTAAGGTCACTTTTCCTATAATCAGTCTGTATGAAACTACTTCTTAAAGCAGCGCTCCGCGTTCATCGCCATCTTACCTTGTTCATCGTCACCTTTGGGGCCTTGATTGGGCTGACCATTGCCAGCCAGATGGAGATGTTCACCATTGGAGTCATCTCGGACACGGGTGCTGACTTTTTCTCCCTATTTGCCTCGAAGAATGAGAAGGGAGAGCAGCGAGACTATGTGACAAAAGAAGATGTTGAGGGGAAGTGGAAGAAGATTAGCAATAAAGAGGTAATTACCAAGGATGATGCTCAGAGCTTCATGATCAGGAAAAGGGGAGCCAACCCTCTCAAGCGGGTCATGTATCAGATCAAGCGGCAATTCCAGTTTGAACACAATATCAAGGCCTTTGTGACCCTCCTTTGTTTGGTCGCTCTCGTCAAAGCTTTTTTCCTCTTTTTTAGCCGCTACACGACACAGATTTTGTCGATCCGGATTAGCCGGGATCTCAGACAACAATACTTTGACCATCTGCAGCACCAGCCGATGAGCTTTTTCCAAAAATATAACATTGGAACCCTCTCTTCGCGGGTTTCGGGAGATGCCAATCAGATTGCTTCATCGATCAACTCCTTTTTAATCAACTACATTCAAGCTCCATTTACCATTGCCTCGACGCTGGCTGCCTGTTTTTGGATGTCTTGGCAGCTTTCGATGGTGATCTTTTTAGGCCTTCCGTTAATCGTTTTGCCGGTTGTTTTTGTAACGCGGAAGGTGAAGCGGATCACCCGGCAACTCCAGAAAAACCAAGAGCGATTTACCTCGGTCCTCATCGACTTTTTGGCGGGGATCCAGACGGTCAAGGTTTTTGCGATGGAGAGCTTCTCCTTTAAAAAATATCAGCAGCAAAATGAGCAGATGGCAAAGCTCGAGAGCAAGACGGCCAAGTATGATCTTTTAACCCGCCCGGTTTTGCATACGATCACCACGGCTTGTTTAGCAACCGTGCTTATCATGGGACTCCATGTTTTAGAGATGCGTATTTCTGAGCTTGTTGTTTTTGTGGGCCTTCTCCATCTTTTCTACGAACCGGTCAAGAAATTTGCCGAGGAAAACTCAAATATTCAAAAGGGAGTCGTCGCTGCCGAGCGGATGTATGAGGTCCTTAACCTCAAGCCTGAGATTGTCGATCGGCCCGATGCCAAACCTTTGGGCGGTTTTGAAAGGGCTCTTGAGTTTGACGGGGTTTGGTTCCGCTATGGCGATGAGTGGATTTTAAAAGACTTAAGCTTTACGGTAAACAAGGGGGAAACGGTTGCCCTTGTAGGGGCAACAGGCGCTGGGAAGTCAACAATTGTCCAGCTGATTCCTCGCCTCTATGACATTCAAAAAGGGGAGATCCGGATCGACGGGAAGCCTCTTCATGACTATACCCAAAAATCGGTGCGAGAACAGATCGCTTTCGTTCCCCAAAAGCCCTTTCTCTTCTACGATACGGTGGGGGCCAATATCTCCTATGGAAAACCCTTTTCAAAGGGGGAGATTGTGCAGGCCGCGAAAAAAGCCCATGCCCATGAGTTTATCAAGCTTCTTCCCGAAACCTATGATACGATGCTTGCCGAGACAGGAAAGAACTTTTCTGGGGGGCAGCAACAACGCCTCGCTATTGCCCGCGCCCTCGTAAAGCATGCACCGATCCTTATTCTAGATGAGGCGACCTCCTCGCTCGATGCGGTTAGTGAAGACAAGATTAAGCTGGCGATCAAAGAGCTCCACGGTGAGGTGACTCAAATTCTCATTGCCCACCGCCTTTCCACCATCGAGTATGCCGATAAGATCATCTATCTTGAAAACGGCGAAAAGCTCGCAGAGGGGACCAAAGAGGAGCTTCTTGAGAGCTGTGCTCCTTTCCGCCTCCTGTGGGAAACCCACTTTCGTTCAAAAGCGACTTTAAGAGCAGCCCCTATGCAGCCTTTTTAGTGGTCTTAGGGCCTGTTGGCTTTTTATGGGCGGGCCATAAGATTTTGCGTGACCAGTAGTTGGCGCTCCAGGGGTCATCTTTAACAAGTTCCCCTGCTTTATTACGAATCCCAGCGCTTCGCGTTAGATAATTCTCTTTTGCTTTTCGGCTGTAGTTATGGCCATAGCCTAGGGCGCCAAAGTGGACGATGCGGACGCGCCGTTCCCCGTCGACGGTTTTAGTTGCTAAGACCATCATTTTCTTTCCCTTAGCAGTCGACTTGACCGGCTTGTTGAGAGTCCAATACCGTCCCCGGTAGTAGTACTGGCTCCCTTTTTTCTCTAAGCTTGATAGCTTTACACCTTTGGTTGCTGTCATTGGGTTTTCCTCCTACCCCTATTATGGAATAATGAGTGGCTGTCATCAAGAAGAAAAAAGACTTTGAATAGCTTCTCTTTGGCTTTCATGTGCGAGAGAAACAGCTGCGTGACTACTCCCTCGCCTTTAGGCGAGGGAATAGTCACAAATAGGGGTTGCTTCGGTAAGCACAAAATTGAACATTTTTTCATTTGTAAAGAAACCTTTTCCAATCATTATCGGTGTGAAATTTAATTTGGGAGCATGCCAAGGGTCTCAAAGGCCTCTTTGAGCTCGCTGTTGTCGGGCTTGTCAAGAGCTCCATTTTCGTGGAGCCAACGGACGTAGCCGGGTGGCATCGCTTTAAGGGGGGTACCGCGATGCTTGCCAAAGGGCATATGGCGAAGGGTTTGCTTTTCATTCATCAGTTCGAGGATCGTTTCCATCGAAAGATCGTCGATCATCAGCGAAAAAACCTTATGGAGGACGATCACATCGTCAAGAGCCCGGTGGGCATTATTGGCAGCAATGCCATGGTATTCGCGGAGATGTTGAAGAGAGTGACGGGGAAGATCGGGACGGTACTTCCGGGAAAATTTTAGTGAGTCGATATAGGGACAAGGGGGGAGCACGACTTCATTGCGGCGGAACTCATTTTCAAGGAACGGCTTATCAAAGGCATCATTGTTGTGGGCAATGAGAACCGTTTCTTCAGAGCAAAAGGCTGTGAACTCTTTAAATGCTTCGGCGGGGGTGGGAGCATCTTTCACCATCTCATCGGTAATCTTATGGATCGCGCTCGCCTCGGGAGGGATGGGACATCCGGGGTTGATCAAACTCTCAAAAGTCCTCTCTTGAACCGGGTCGTAGGCGGCAATCTCAATGATCCGATCCTTGTCAGGCCGCACCCCTGTCGTCTCTGTATCGTAATAGATCGGTCTTCTCGCCATGAAATTACTTTAACCTAAGCGATTAAAAATTGTCAAAATCCCTTTTTTATGGTAGGCTGGGAGCTTATGAAAAAGGAATGAAAAATGAGAATTGCTTTACTACTTCTTGCTTTGGTATCTCTCGTAAGCGGCTGTTACCAGTTCACCTCCCATGTGGATGATGACTTGCGCGCAGTCCCCGTGACGAATAACCCTAATATCGTCCCGCAAAGTGACTTGCCAATGATGCAGTCAATGCCTTATTGACTTCGGTGGGCTTATGAACTACGGTGAGGAGCAAGAAGGGGCATAAATTTATGGCGAAGAAATCAGCGCATCCACTTAAATATAACTTCTTTGAGTCTAATCTCGACGAAGTAATAAAGGCGCTTGGCCAAAAAAAACTGAGCGAAATCCTTAAAGAGATGGTCCTCATCCGCCAATTTGAGCTGCGGGCAGAGTCAGCTTATCAACAGGGAAAGGTGGGGGGGTTCTTCCATGCCTATATGGGGCAAGAAGCAATCCAAGCCGCTGCAACTCTAGCGATGGGGAAGGAAAAAAATTGGTGGATCACTACCTACCGGTGCCACGCCCTGGCTTACTTGATGGGAGCAACTCCCGACGAGATGATGGCAGAGCTCTATGGAAAAAAGACAGGCAATGCGATGGGTCGGGGAGGGTCGATGCACCTTTATGCCGATCGGATGCTCGGCGGCTTCGGAATTGTGGGAGGTCACCTTCCGATTGCCACAGGGGCTGCATTTTCTCTTAAGTATCAAAAAGAGAAGGGGGTCGCTGTCTGCTTTTTAGGAGAGGGAGCTTTTGTTCAGGGGGCGGTCCATGAATCTCTCAACTTGGCCTCCTTATGGAATCTTCCCTGCATCTATGTCATTGAAAACAACCACTGGGGAATGGGAACAGCCGTCAACCGAGCTCTTTGTGTTCAGCCGATCGCAGAGCACTTTGCCCCAGCCTATGGGATGAAATCGTACACCTTGGATGGGATGAATTTCCTCAGTTGCTACGGCGGCTTTAAACACATTTACGAAGAGACCCTTAAGACAGGGCGTCCCGTCTTAGTCGAAGCGGTGACCGAGCGGTTCCGCGGCCACTCGATTTCCGATCCCGCCCTCTACCGTTCAAAGGAAGAGCTCGAAAAGGCAAAACAGCGTGACCCGATCCACATCCTTAAGGGACACTTGAAAATGACCGATGAAGCACTTGGGGCGATCGAAAAAGAGGAAAAAGAAAGGGTCATTGCAGCGATGAAATTTGCAGAGGAAAGTCCAAATCCCGATCCGATGACCTTAGAAGAGGATGTGTTTGCGCCATGAGCCAAGAAGTAGAGTTAAGAGAAGCGATTCGGCAAGCGATCGATGAGGAAATGGAGCGAGACGAAAAGGTCTATCTCATGGGAGAAGAGGTGGCTGAGTATAATGGCGCCTACAAAGTCTCCAAAGGGCTCTTAGATAAATGGGGTCCCGAGCGGATCATCGACACCCCCATCGCAGAAAATGGATTTGCTGGTCTTAGCATTGGAGCTGCGATGACAGGACTGCGCCCCATCGTTGAGTTCATGAGTTTTAACTTCTCTTTTGTTGCTTTTGATCAACTTGTTTCCAATGCGTGCAAGATGTATTATATGTCGGGGAACCGCTTTAACGTTCCGATTGTTTTTCGAGGGCCGAATGGAGCCGCTGCACAAGTTTCGTGTCAACATTCCCACTGCGTCGAATCTCTTTATGGGAACCTTCCCGGATTTATCGTTATGGCGCCAAGTAACCCCTACGATGCGAAAGGACTTTTAAAATCTGCGATCCGAAATAACAATCCGGTCATCTACTTAGAAAATGAACTTGACTATGGGATGAAAATGGAGATACCGACCGAAGAGTATCTCGTTCCAATTGGAAAAGCAAAGGTTCTTAAAGAGGGGAAGCATCTTACCTTGATCTCTTACAGCCGGATGCTTCACCATTGCAAGCAGGTGGTCGATGAGTTTGCAAAGAAGGGGATTGAAATTGAGTTGATCGATCTCCGGACGATTAAGCCACTTGACATGGGGACGATTGCGGCGTCTGTGCGCAAAACCCACTTTGCCGTTCTTGTTGAAGAGGGACACCTCTTTGCGGGGATTTCTGCTGAGATTGGATTTCAGATTCAAGAGCAATGTTTTGATTTTTTAGATGCCCCCTTGAAAAGGGTGTGCCAGATGGAGACCCCTCTTCCTTACAACAAGGAGCTAGAAAGGGAGTCACAACCGAACCCCGAGCGGATCCGTGCCGCAGTGGAAGAAACCCTTCACTTATAGGAGCTAATACCGATGCCATTCACCCTGACCATGCCAAAACTTTCGCCAACAATGGAGGGGGGAACCATTGTCAAGTGGCACAAAAAAGAGGGAGATCTCGTCAAAGATGGAGAGCTTCTTTTTGAAGTAGCAACCGACAAGGCAACGGTGGAGCACAGCGCCCTTGATGGCGGTTACCTGCGAAAAATTCTCGTTGGAGAGGGAAAAGATGCCCGAGTGAACGAAGCGGTTGCGATTTTTACCGAAAGTCAAGACGAAAGTATCGAAGGGTATACTCCCGAGGGGGTCAAAGAGGAAAAAGAAGCTCCTGAAGAAAAAAAAGAGGAGGCTCCAGCTCCTCAAAAGGGGGGAGCACCTGCGGTGGCCCAAGTGGCCTTCCCAATCGAGCCTCCCCTTGAAGATTACACCTTTGCCTTTGAAACCGAAATGCGGGAGAGGCTTGCTGCATCTCCTTTAGCAAAGAAACTGGCTAAAGAAAAAGGGATCGACCTTACCTCGGTGAAGGGAAGTGGTCCCGATGGGCGGGTGATGAGTCGCGATTTGGACCTTGGACAGCCCGACGCTCCAACAACTTTTGGACAAACCCAGAAGCCGACCGAAAAACCAGGAAGCTATACCGAAGAACCGGTCACTCCCATGCGAAAAGCAATCGGAGATAAACTCCAAGCTTCGAAAGCAACGATTCCCCATTTTTATATCCAGCAAGATGTGGATGTGGAGGAGATGATAAATCTCCGCGAGCAGCTGAAAGCAACCGGGATTAAGGTGACCTTCAACGACTTTGTGATGCGAGCTGTTGCTCTTTCCCTAAAAGAGCATCCCGTTGTGAATAGTGGTTTTGACGCTGCTGGGGGAAAGATCATCCGCTTTCAAACGATCGACATCGCCGTTGCAGTGAGCATCGAAGAGGGGCTCATCACCCCCATTGTGCGTCATGCCGATTATAAAAATATGGGGCAGATCTCTGCAGAGGTCAAACAACTTGCCACCCTTGCCAAAGAGGGGAAGCTTCAGCCTCACCAATACCGTGGGGGCTCATTTACCGTCTCCAACCTCGGGATGTTTGGTATCCACGACTTCCAGGCGGTGATCAACCCACCTCAGGTCTCGATCCTTGCCGTTGGAGGGATCCGCGACTGCCCTGTTGTCAAGGAGGGAGAGGTGGTCCCCGGCAAGCGGATGATGATCTCCCTTTCGAGCGATCACCGGGTGGTTGATGGCGCTGATGGGGCCAAATTCATCCGTAGTGTCCAGAAATTTCTTGAAAATCCCGCTGTTTTGCTGATTTAGCTGGCGTAAAATTCTCCTTTTCCTTATGATTGCCTCCAAAAAAGCGTAGGTTTTATGTTTGCTGTCACACTTAAAATGGGGTCCTCCTTTCATTTGCCCGAAGAGGCAAGTGGGACGCGGCGCGCCTACTTCTTGGCCTGCACCGCTGAAGGGCGACTCAATACTATTTCCCATCTTTTCTTTGGCGCTCTGATGAGCTTAGGAAATAGTTGTTATTACGCAGTTTCAACTGTTTTGGGGACCCTTTATCAGCTCCCTAAGGGGTTACAAGCTGCAGGAAAGCATTTTGGTCAAGAAGGAAACAATCTCCTTACAATGATAGCCTCCTTTGCCTCTACTCTTATTTTTATGATTGGGGCGCTGGTTGATCCTTCTTGGGTAAAAGGGCACTTCGATGTATGTGAAAAACCCTATTTTTATCCTCTTAAATATGCGTTAAAAGAGTTGGGAAGGGAGATGTCTCAAGAGGCAAGTAAAGAAGTATTAATACAGGAAATTATTCAAGCTGCTAAAGACAAACCTTCTGTTCCTCTCACCTTATTTGTCCAAGAAGAGCTTAAAAACGCAATGGAAAAAGGTGAATATGAACACTATCTTTTAGCAAGAGAGCTGAAGAAATTTGGAAAAGAAGCAGACCCAGACAAAGAAAAGATGAGATGGGCCCTTCAGAAGGCTGTCATGGAAAATCCTCAAACTCCTCTTTCGCCCTTTGCTCAAGAGCAGATTGGGACCATTGGCAACCTTGTACGAGAGCTGCAAAGACTTGGAAAAACAATCCCTGAAGAGAGCACCGAAGAGGGGTTAAGAAAGCTCCTCATCAAGGGCCTCCTAGAAAAGCCTTACAATCTTTCTTCCTTTGCTCAAGAGGAGCTTAAACATGCGATAAGCAAGGATGAAAGCTTAAGATGGACCCTTTATAAGAAGACACAGATATTGATCTCTACTTCCACCTTCGTTTACGAGCAGACTAAGACCATCAGAAAGCTTGTAGGAGAGCTGCAGACAGTCGGAAAAACAGTTCCTGAAGAGAGCACTGAAGAGGAGTTAAGAAAGCTCCTTATTGAAGGCCTTCTAGAAAGGCCTGATGTTTATCTTACACCCCTTGCTCAAGAGCAGATTAGGCAAGAGATGAATGAGAATGAATATGCGCATTTCCTCTTAGCAAGAGAGCTAAGGAAATTTGGAAAAGAGGCGAACCCAGACAAAGAAAAGATGAAGTGGGCTCTTTATAAGGCTGCCCAGCAAAATCATTATACTGTTCCTTCAAACTTCGCTCTAAATCAGATTAGGACCATCAGAAAGCTTGTACAAGAATTGCAGGGTATTGGAAAAACAGTTCCTGAAGAGAGCACTGAAGAGGGGTTAAGAAAGCTCCTTGTTGTGGGCCTTTTAGAAAACCCTCAGGTCCCTCTGACACTCTTCGCTAAGGAGCAAATTAAAAAGGGGATGTCAGAAAGCGCACATGAACACTATCTCCTTAAACGGGAAGCAAAAGGGCTTGGAATATCTGTTTCTCAAAATGCTAATGTAGAAGAGTTGAAATGGGCTCTTTATCAAGCCTCTCAGAAAAATGGATCGATTCTTTTCTCCCCACTTGCCCAGGAGAAGATTGGAAATATTTCATGTCTAGTTGTCGAATTAGCAATGTTGGGAATGACCACTTCTGAATGCGTGACAGAGGCTTACCTTAAAAAGCTCCTTTTTGAATTGTGTGATCAAGCTAATCTTAGCCCCAAAGCTAAGGAGTTGATTAAAGAGGAGCCATCTAAGAAGGCTTCTGCGGAGCGCTTTTTTGGCCGTCACCACCGTCTATCCCCGAATTTTTTAGCAACGATTCAGCCCTACATAGATGACTTGCAAGCAAAGCAGGGAGGGATCAAGGCAGATAAGTCACCAGAAGAACGGAAAATCGAAGCTTTGATAGAAGAGATTGAAACTGCAACAAAGCAGCTAATAAATCTGCTTAAATTTCTTCACAAGGGGGCAAGTGGCGGCTCAGTGACTCATTTCCCCAATAAGTTTGAGGAAAGGCACGCTGAATATAGCGGAAAGCGTTCTGAAGATATCCTAAGACTAAATAATGTCTATAATACCTACCGGATCACCCTTAACGGTATCAATCGGAAGTTAAAATCCAAGTGACCACCTATGCAAACCCGCTTGAATTTTTCTTTTTCCCTGGGCTTGGATGAACAAAAAACCCCCTACTTTAGGCAAGTATGTGGGATTTTTGCCCACCAAAGCCCAGAAAAAAATCGAAAATCCCTTCGGATCCGCATAGGTGGTCACTTGGGTTTTAAGACAAAGAGTGCTAATCTGAAGTTATGTTTTTTGTGAATAATGTTTATGGGGGAAAAGAGCCCTACCGTGTCCAAGAGATCCAAAAAGATCGCCCTGACGATGAGCGTCCCCGTCAACAGTTTCAAGATGAGGATGAAGAAGAAATTCGAAAAAAATTTCTTAAGGCAAGCGAAAAACTCTACAAGAAAAAGGCGGTACTAACGATCTCTGAGATCATGAGTAAAAAACTCATCGAACTCGAGGAGGCGCTTTCTGTCGAAGAGGCGTGGGAGCGGATCAAAGACCACGAAATTAAATATTTTCCTTTAGTGAACTCCGAGGGGAAACTCTTGGGGATGCTTACAGAGCGGGATATTCTCCGAGAGCTTCGGGCTGGGGGAAAGAAAACTTTGAAAGAGCTTGTTGCTGACCGCACCCTTTGCGCCGATCCCGATACCGCTGTTGCCGAGGCCATTCAAGTCTTTTCTGACCATAAAATCGAGGCGGTTCCTGTGGTTGATTCCAAAGAAAAGGTTGTCGGGATCCTCACTCAAAGTGAACTTCTTCAAACAATGATCAAGATGACCCACATTTTCCCCAAATAATCATAAATATGTTATAAGGGGGGGATGGACCAAAAGCCTTCCTTTACCCGTTTCCTTCCCTTTCTGATTTTGATCAGCTTCGTCTCGTTTTTAAACATTTTGGCGCGGGTGATTTTCCCCCCTCTTTCTCCCTACATTTGTGAGGAAATGAACCTCTGCCATGGGGATACGGGAAACCTCTTCTTTGCTTTGTCTGTTGGCTTTGCAATCACCCTTTTTGGCTCTCAGTTCTTGTCATCAAAAATTTCTCATAAGATGACAGTGATTTTTTCGATCTTATCGACCGGATTTGCCCTTGTTTTGACCTCTTACGCAAACGATTTTCAATCCTTCCGCCTTTGTCTTTTTTTAATAGGTCTTTGCTCCGGATTTTTCATCCCTTCCGCTGTAGCAATGATCCGAACAACGGTTGCCGAATGCCACCTAGGAAAAGCCTTTGGGATTTTTGCAACCGCGCAAAGTGTTGCCTTTATTTTTGGACCGGTCATCGTCCAAAATATGATCGGACTTTTTACCTGGCAGCAAATCCTGAATGGAAGTGGTCTAATTTCTAGTCTTATCAGCGTTGCCCTCTTTTTCCTTATTAGGCAAGGGAATGAAAAGGGTGAGCCGATTACCTTGAACTTTGCGAAAAATGTCTTTTCCTGGCCCTCATTTTGGATTCTGATCGCCCTTCTTTGCATCGCTAACGGACTCAATATTGGGATTTACAACATGGCTCCTGATTATTTTCAGCGGCATGGCCTGATTGAAAAAGATGCGGTCTATAGGCTCATCATTATCGCGCGCATCTTAAGCTTTGGAACGGCAATCGTTGCAGGGATTCTTGCCGATAAGTTTGGTCTGAAACGGTCCATGGTCCTAGCCTTTGTCTTTTGCGGAGTTTTAACCTCGATGATGGGAACAATGACCCCTTCAGGCTCCCTGGCACTCTTTGTTCTTCAATCTCCGGCGGCAGCGTGTATCATGCCTCTCATTCATTTAGCAGTGGCAACCATTGTCCCCCCCGAGAAAAATGCAGCGATTGTTTCGATCAGTGCCCCCTTTGGCTTCTTGATGGGAGCTGGGGTGCTCCCCCAACTTCTGGGCTTTTTAGGGGACTTTAATCTTTATGAACAAGGGTTTATCCTTTTTGGCTTTACCGCGCTTTTATCGGGAATCCTTTTCAATACCAATGCTGTTTACAAGCATGTGGCCTTTAGCCAAGAAAAAAGTGTTGAGGGGTGATGGTCACTGGTGTCCTCCTTGTCAACCTAGGGACCCCAACCTCTTCAAGCCCACGCGATGTCAAACGTTACCTCACCGAATTTCTCACCGATGGAAGGGTCATAGACCTCCCCCCCTTAAAGCGAAACCTTCTTGTTAGGGGAATTATTATTCCTAAACGGTATAAAGAGTCGGCTAAACTTTACCAATCGATATGGACAAAAGAGGGCTCTCCTCTCCTCTTTCACGGAAAAAAGGTAGAAGCTCTTCTT
>JAJFMJ010000017.1 GCA_021772275.1 Chlamydiota bacterium
AAACCTCAAAATGTTTAATAGTTTTAAAGTGCAGCTAGGGAAGTAACGAAAACCAAGTTCGCTTTGGCTCACTTTGAGTTTTTTTAAATAACCAGAGTTACCGTGGGACTCACGGGATTTAAAGCCTGTGGAGAGGAGACAGTAGTCTACCCGATGAAGCAGGAACTATAGGGAACAAGCGATTTAGTACCTATCTAAGCATAGATGCTTGGAATCTCCTCCCCTTAGGGAGGCGAGGATGTCAACAGGAGTATAAAGTACTAGTCAGGCCTAAGTATTGGCAGGGGCTCCCAAATGACAAAGGGCTTGATCCTCCGCTTGTACCTCCCGAGGTCATCAAAGTAGAGAACATCGTAAACATCCTCATGTTCATGAAAGTGCTGATTGGCTCTGTGCAAAGAGTCATGACAGGGAACAATGCCAAAATTATCTTGGGCAAGAAGCCTTTTGTAGATCCCTTCAGGATCGCTGATGGTAATGGGCAATCCTGCTTGATGAATCCCCAAGAACATGCAAATGGTCTCCTTCAGGCGACCGATCGAGGCTCCAGTTAAGCAGACTGTAAAACCTCCCTCTCTGTAATAGGGACGGGAAACACTCAGGTCAACATGGGTCGTATTGCCACCCCGCTTAATTTCCCAAGGGTGCCCACCACGATCTTTTTTGGGATGCTTGCCATCGATCCAGTCGGCAAATTCGGTTTTTGAATCGGGATCGATCTCTAAAAGTCCCTCATCACGACCATCAGCATACCGCTTATACATTTCACGCCCAGTCATGCTCTTGTCGACATGGTCTTCTTTGCACTTACCTGCAATATAGGCAATTTTACAATACTCAAAATACTCGTTCACCGTCATGGTCTTTCTAGTCGTACGATCACTATCACGAAAATACCCCTCTTCAACAAGGCGAATGAACTTTTTGGTTTTTGATTTTCCTAACTCTTTGTCAACGTGATAGATATCTGAGAGCGAGGCTTTGATTAAAGAGCTTGGAACGATTCCATAACGGCGGTTAAGGGGATAGGACTCATAGACCTCTTTGGCAGCTTTTATCCAGTTTTTTTTCGTAAAGCGGAGCCACTCACGAGCAGAGGTAATGAGGTGGTTCCAAACTTTAGCCGGATTTTCACTCCCGTCGTTATACGAACCAAAGCCAAAGGAGGCTTCGGCTCGCACGCACTTGTCTTGCTCAATCTCTAAATTGCAAAGGTCACCGTCTATATGGAACAGGTAAAAGGTCCCATAAGACTTCATAATCCGGATATGGTGATATTTGTTTTTCTTGTCGGGAAATAGGACATCCCAAATGCGATCAACAGATGAGATTTGATACTGAAACTGCATCACCTCTTCTACCAACGCATAGACATTTTCCTCAAAGCTCGTTTTCATGGAAGAGGTTGTATCAAAACTAAGAATTTGTGTATACTCCTTTTGTGCTAGGCAGTTGCTCGATAAAATCGAGCAACTGTACGATTTCTTCGTACGGTTGTACGATAAAATCGTACAACCGTGCTTGGCGCTGGAGAGTAAGGGTGAGTAAGTGCGTTTATATTTTTTGGACTTGTGCTAATGAAACGGAGGCAAAAAATGTTGCACGAGAACTTTTGGAAAAACGGCTGATCGCCTGCGCCTCTTTGGTTCCCGGGGTGACGTCACTTTACCGTTGGGAAGGGAAAGTAGAAGAGGACGAGGAGGTGAAGGTAATCCTAAAGAGCCAGGGAAAGCACTTTGCAAACATTAGGGACTTCATACAGGCGGAGTCGAATTACGAGGTGCCTGAAATTGTGCAGGTAGATATTAGTCAGGGGAGTCCGAGTTATTTAGCATGGATCATGGAAGAGACTTGCAAGAGCTAGAGGAGGTCTGCAAGAAGGTCATTTCCCCAAGGGGGAAATTGACCGATTATCAGCAGCTCTCTAATGGAGCTGTCAATATCACTTATCGGTTTAGGTGGAATGGTGTGGCGTATGTAAAGCGGCTTTACATCCGCGATCCCCTTCTTGCCGAAATCGAAAACCAAGTGATCAAAATGGTAAAAGATCAGGTTTGTGTTCCCGAGCTTATTTATTCTCAGACTAACGAAGCGTCCTATGCCATTTTTCGGTTTGTCGAGGGAAAACACTTATTCGAAATAGAGGATACTTCGTTGGCATCTGAAATTTCCTATGAGCTGGGAAAGACATTGGCGAAAATTCACCGGTTTCGATTTCCCGAGGCGGGACTGTTTGGCCCCGGCTTGACAATCAAAACCCTCTTCGCAAAGGGGAGTAGCCCCTACTATGAATATATTCAGGACCATCTCACCAGGGGCTCAAGGGCATGGGAGCGGTTGGGAGATAAGTTGGCAGAGGAAATTCTTGGGTTTACTAAGAAAAACAAGCATTATTTCCCCCAGATTCAAGAGGGAGGGGTTTTGGTTCATTCCGACTTCAAGCCTGTCAACCTCTTGTGGAACAAGGGGGTTACCGTTCTTGATTGGGAGTTTGCTCACTCTGGCGTAGGATTGATGGACTTTGCCATTTTGCTCAGACATGCCGAGGATTTTCCACTGAGTCTCGTCGATTTAGAAAGGGGGTATACCGAAACTGGCGGCGCTTTACCAACCGATTGGGTTAAAAAAGCGCAGATAACGGACTTTGTTAATGTGATTCAGCTGTTGGATCGTGGGGATAGCCAAAAACTTAAGGATGCTTGCCAATTTACAATGGATCACTGGGAATTATGATTGCTTTTTCAACAATGTTTTTGTTAACCTTCCAGGGATGAAAGGTAAACTGCTCACTCTTTTTTTGTTCTGTGCCGTTTCGCTTATGGCAGTTCCTCCTCCGGTTCCTTCGGCGGGGGTTGTCGAAAGGGAAATCGAAAAGGAATACGACGGTCGCCCTCTCGAACCTGAGAAGGAAGTTCCCGCTATCCAAATCGATATCCCCGAAGAACGACTTGAAATCCCCGACGGAAAGAAGTTGGTTGTTCAGAATGTGGAGATCCAGGGCAATGAGGCGATCCCTACATGGGAAATTCTTAGCTGGATTGAGGGTTACATTGGCTGTGAGCTTTCTCTAAAAGAGGTCTATGAGCTTTGCCAGCTGATCGACCAAAATTATGCTAAAAAGGGCTACTTCTTAGCGCGCGCTTACCCTCCTGCTCAGACAATCGAAGATGATACGCTGGTGATCGAAATCTTGGAGGGAAAACTAGGAAACGTCAAAGTAGAGGGTAACCAGTACTATTGGACCTCTTTTATTGAGAGCTATTTCAGGGGGCTTCAGGGAAAACCTCTCCAGTATGACGCTTTTTTACGCGCACTGATGCTCCTTAACGATAATACCGATCTTTCTGTAGGGGCCGTTTTTGAAAAGGGAGAGGAATTTGGCTACGCTGATGTAATCTTGGTGGTCAAAGACAAAAGACCAATCCACCTTTACCTCAACGGAAACAACTATGGAAGAAACCTAACGACCGATGTGCGGGTGGGTGGTCGTCTCGATTGGGGCAACTTCTTCACTCAGGGTGATACCCTCGCGGTCACAGAGGTGGTGGGCTTTCCTGTCGACGCTCTTTACTTCACCAATGTCAGCTATTTGGTCCCGGTAAATCGAGCGGGAACTTTCGTCGAGGGCTCTTACCTTTTCTCTAAATTTAGGATTAAAGAGCTTACTAGCCTCCGCTTAAAGGGTCGCTCCTCGATTGGAACGCTCAAGGTGAGCCACGCTGCGGTGAGAAGGCGGAACCTCAATGTCGATTTCTTCTCCTATTTCGATTATAAACAGATCCGGAACTTCGTCCTGACAAAGACAGCATCGTTCGATAAACTCCGGGTTCTCACAGCAGGCTTTTTAATCGACCATTTTAACCCTTCTAAGGGAAGGGATTACCTCGTTTTGCGGGCCGCTGCAGGAATCCCAAACTTTTTAGGGGGAATGAAGGCGGTCGATAATAATAGCTCTCGCATTGGGGGAGGGGGACGATTCTTCTTGTTTAGCGCTGACTATGACCGGATTCAATATCTGGGACGGGACTGCTTTTTCTACTTCCATGGAACAGGACAGTTGAGCCCTAGCAAATTAACTCAGCCAGAACAGATCTATATCGGGGGAATCGGAACGGTGCGGGGCTTTCCTCTTGCGACGGGACTTGGAGATAGTGGCTATTACCTCAATTTTGAGTTCCGGTTGCCTCCCCCGGTGATTAAAAATAAAAGGGTTTTTAAAAGATGGGATAAAACTTGGAAGGAAGTCGTTCAATTTGACGCCTTTCTCGACCACGGTGGAACCTTTTTGCAGTCGCTTGGAAATACGTTCCTTTGGGGAACGGGGCTAGGGGTACGGGTGTTTGGCCCCTACAGTTTAACATTAAGTGTCGATGTGGGCTTTCCCCTAAATCATAGAGATGATAACAGGAAAGTGTTTACTTATGTTAAACTGACATGCGAACCTTTTTAGTCCAAATTGCCTTTTTTCTAGTTGCTTCTTCGTTGATTGCTTTGCCTGAAAATGGGGAGGTGGTAAGTGGAGAGGTGACATTCCAGCCTGCGGGTAAATATTCTCTCGATATCGTCAGTTCTGACAAGGCTATCGTTAATTATCAGAAGTTTAACATCGGTGAAGGGGAACAGGTTCGTTTCATTCAGCCCTCTGCCAAATCAACTATTCTTAACCGCGTTGTGGGGGAAAACCCGAGTAAAATCTTAGGAAATTTGACGGCGAATGGGCGGGTTTTCCTTGTAAACCCAAGTGGGATCTACTTTGGCCCTCAGTCAGTTGTGAATACGGGGGCTTTTGTGGCGTCGACCCTTAATATTCTCGACGAGGATTTTAAAGCGGGGAAGTACCGCTTTTTCAAAGAGTCTTCTTCTAGGGGAACAATCGTCAACGAAGGGAAAATACTTTCTAGCTCTGAAGGGTTTATCGCATTTTTTGCTCCGATGATTGAGAATCGGGGGTCAATCATCGCACAAGCGGGAAAGGTGGTCCTGGCAGCTGCCGAGCGGGTTACTCTGGATTTTACGGGAGATGGCCTCATCCAGTTTTCGGTCGAGGGGAAGCTTAAAAAAGCGCTGATCGAAAACTATGGAAACATTGAGGCGGCGAATGGGAGTGTAGAGCTTTCTTTGCAAATGGCTTGCAGCGCCATGAAGATGGTGGTGAACACCGATGGGATTGTTCCGGCAACGGGGGTTGAGGAGTCGAATGGGGTGATCCGCCTTGTGGGGGGAAGCGCGCTCAAGGGAGAGCGAGTTCGTGTCGAGGGGGATCGGGTCGATGTGCAAGGAAAAATCGATGTTTCGAGCCGCGAGGAAAAGGGAGGAAAGGTTGAGCTTTTAGGGGATCAGGTGCAGCTGGTTGGAGGAAAGATCGATGCGTGTGGCGCCCGAGGGGGAGGAGCGGTTCTTGTTGGAGGTGATTACCAAGGAAAAGGAGAGCTTCGGACGGCTGAAAATGTGGTGATGGACCGCCATTCAGAGATCGATGCCTCTGGAACCGCGCAAGGCGATGGGGGAAGGGTGATCCTTTGGGCCGATGAAGTGGCCCTTTTTAATGGAAAGATTTATGCGCGTGGGGGAGCTAATGGGGGAAACGGAGGGTTTGTTGAGACCTCTGGAGGGGGTGATCTTGGAAGTGAAGTGGGATATGTCGACACCTTTGCCCCTGCGGGAGAGTTTGGAAATTGGCTTCTCGATCCGAGGAGAATACAGATTAGAAATGGAGGGGGAGCGTCGCTTGCGGAGTGTACCCCCCCTTCTTGCGGGACGAATGGGACTAAGACGATTGATCCCACAACGGTCGGTGCTGCGACCTCTAACGTTCACCTATGCGCACAAAGAAATAAGAATAGCTCGATCCAGATAGTCGATGCGGTAACAATGATAAACCCTGGAGTTTCTTTAACGCTAACGGCAGGGTCAACCGGCACAGGGGCCATTCAACTGCAAGATGATATCACCACCAACGGGGGAGCAATGAACTTGGTGGGGAGGGTGATCCTTCAACGGGACGTCGCCTTAGATACCACCAACGGGGGAGGGGCTCCTGCAGGGGGCGACATCTCTTTTTCCAATACGATTCATGGAGCAAGGGAGCTAACCTTAAACGGAGGGACAGGGGGGACGGTCTCTTTCGGAGGAACGATAGGGAAGAGCGGGGCTCTTAAGGGACTTATAGTCACCAGTGCCAACCTCATCGAGGTGGGAGATGACATTAAAATCTCCCAAGCAAATCCCATCCTATTTGGAGCTCCCGTCAATCTAACGGGAAGCTTTACGATCACCTCAACAAAAGGGGATGTCACCTTTGGAAGTACCCTAGATGGAGGAGAAACTTTAACGCTGGCTGGAAATAAGGGGACCCTAACCTTAAGCGGAGCTGTTGGGGGAACGACACCATTAAGTAGTTTAGTTGCAACAACGGCAACGATCATCCAAAGCTCGACGGTCCAAACAACGGGGGCCTTAAGCTATACAGGGTCGACTAATATCGATGGAAATATCACTACAAGTGGGGGGCTTATTTCGATCACCGGCCCATTGGCAGTGACGGCAACCTCTTTTGATACAACCAATGGAGGAGGGGTCGGTGTAGGGGGAAACATTATCTTCTCAAGTACCCTCAATGGGGCCATACCCCTAAATCTTAATGGGGGAACGGGGGGAACAATCTCTTTTGGTGGAGCTATTGGGGGAGTCACTCCGCTCACAAGCTTGACCACTTCGGGTCTCATCATCAACCAAAATTCTTCTGTTGAGACGGTAGGGGCTCTGAGTTATACAGGGACAACAGCGATTAATATCGGGGGAGATATCACGACAAGTGGGGGGACAATTAACCTCGCAGGGCCAACCTCTCTTTCGGGAAGTCCCACTTTCGACACGACGAACGGGGACATTACTTTTTCAAATACCCTCAATGGTGCAACCTCGCTCACCCTTCGAGCTGGGGCGGGAGGAAACGTCATTTTTTCAGGAGCCGTTGGGGAAATTGCCCCCCTAACAAACCTCACCTTCACCAGCGCTAATCTTATTCAGATAGGAAATAATATCGCCGTTTCTGGCGCAAACCCCCTCACTTTTCCTTTCCCTGCGCAGATTACTGGCCCTTCTACTATCACAACCAATAATGGTAACCTCTTATTCAATAGTACGGTTGATGATGATGCGCCTCTGTCTCATACGTTGCACCTCGCTGCAGGGAGTGGAAGCATCACCCTAATAGGTAATGTGGGGGGAAGCGTCCCTCTGAGGGCCTTGACGATTAGCTCAGCGAATCAGGTTACGGCAAATGCGATCACGGTAGGAGCCCTTTCTCAAAGTAGTGGGACAGGAACTTCGGTCTTTAATGGGGCGATTCAAACGTCTAATCTCCTTGGGGTCAATCTCACGGGGAGCAGCTTTAACTTTAATGACACGGTGACAACAACGGGAGGAGGGGTGGTCACGATTGCCAATAGTGGCACCCTCTCGATTCCTTCGGGCTCGACCTTTACAGTTAGCGGACAGTTTTCGCAAACAGGAACAGGACCTGTCCATTTTGGAGATACAGTGACCTCTGATGAAGGAATTCTTGTGACCGCTCCTGTCTCACTGATCAATCACGCCTCTTTCACGACAGACTCTCAGCTTATTACCTTTAAGAGTACGATCGATAGTGTGGGTGCAACTCCCTTTGATATTAGTTTCGATTCGGGGATGAGCAATACCGATCTCCAAGGAAATACAGGATCGACTCGACCCTTAAGAGATGTGCTTTTTAGCCAAGCTGACAATATAACGATGGGAGGGGTTACAGCCAACTCGATCACGATCAACGGAGGAGCTGGATTGACAACGGTCAACGGCGCCCTTCAAATTGGAGCGGGTGGGGTGAACGCTACGGGACACAGCTTTTTTGCAGATGCAGATATCTTTGTCACCAACGGGGGGGCATTTACCGTTAATTTCTCTGGAGTTGCAACAAGAAATCCTGGCCATCCGATGGTCGTCGATGGCGATTATACCGTGATTGGAACGGGACCTGCTTTTGCGGGAAGCTTATTAACGGTAAATGGGGATTTTTTGATCACCGCCCCGCTCACCATTGCTGCAGACGCTGTGGTGGATACAAGTGGAGGAGGGGGGAATATCACCTTTGGAAGTTTGGTGAATGGGGCAAAGAACTTTACTCTGATCACAGGAAGTGGAGACCTCACCTTTAGCGGAGATGTTGGTAGCGTTGTCCCTCTGGGGAATTTACAAATCACAAGTGCCCATAATGTGACAGCGGAAGGGATTCGAGCGGCATCGATCACCCAACTTGCGGGAACAGGGACGACCACCTTTAATGGGCCGGTCACCACCTCAGGAGCCGGGGGAATCTCGATCAATACTAGCGCCATTATCCGAGGAGCGGCGATTAGTACAACGGGGGGTGGAGGGCTCACAATCACCAATAGCGGTCTTTTCACCAGCACGGCAGCAGGGGCGATTGCCTTGTCAGGCCCTTTTAACCAAAATGGAGCAGGGGCGGTCTCTTTTGGAGGGAACCTAACAGCAAGTAGTGCGAACCTCTCTTTTTCAAGCCTGGTTACCCTTGCAGGAGACACCTTTTTAAATACGGGAGTAGGTGCAGGGAGCATCACCTTAAGTCAAGGAGCGCAAGGAGCTTTTGCCCTTACCTTAAACAGTGGAATGGGCGATATGACAGTAGGAGGGGCGCTGACCCCCCTTACCTCTTTAACAATCACAAAGGGAAAAGACATCTCCACCCAAGCGATCACAGCAGGGTTTATCACCCAAGCGGCAGGAACGGGGACAACCATCTTTAACGGAGCGGTCACAACATCGGGAGCTTCAGGGCTCTCATTAACGGGAACAAATTTTACCTTTAACGATACCTTTACCACGGGAGGAACAGGAGGGTTGACGGTGACGCACACCGGCCTTCTTACACTTGCTTCGGGATCGGTCGCTGGAGCGGTAGACCAAACGGGCACCGGATCAACCCTCCTTTCAGGGACAATTACCGCTGGCGGAAGTATCCAATTTGCTGGCCCTTTTGCGGTTTCTGGAACCGCCTCTTTAACGACTGAGGCTGCCAATCAGCCGATTACCTTTTTTGATACCCTCGATGGTCCTGGAAACCTCACCCTCTCTTCAGGAACAGGAGACATTATCGTCTCAGGAAATGGGGGCGCTTCGACTCCTTTAGGAGATCTTGTCATTTCTACAACGGATGATCTCACCTTTTTAGGTTCTCTCGCAGCCACTTCGATCACCCAATCTGCAGGGACGGGAACTACCCTTTTCACCGGCGACGTTTCAACAAGTGGAGCGGGGGGAATGGCTCTGACAGGAAACGCCTTTACCTTCTTAGGAAATGGAACGGCAAGTGGGACTGGGACCATCACCATTGCAAATGGGGGAACTTTAACCACCACTGCAGGAAAAACGGTTCTTGGCGCCGGCGGATTTTCTCAGACAGGAGCTGGAGCAGTTAGCTTAGGGAGCGCTATTTCATCAACGAGTGGGAATACCTCCTTTGTCTCTCCGATTACCCTCACCTCAAATGTGACTTTAAACAGCGGAACAGGTGATATTACCGTTGATACAGTCGATGGGTATCACCATTTTACTTTGACGGCGGGGCAAGACATTTTTGCAGGGGTGATCGGAGGGGTAACCCGGCTGGGGACACTCACGATCACAACAGTGCGCGACGTCCAAATTGCTTCGACGGTAGTAGGGGCAATGGTTCAACTTGCGGGGAGTGGAACGACAACGTTTACAGGAGATGTGAACACCGATGGACCAGCAGGGATCAATTTAACGGGGACCCATTTTACCCGCTCGGGAGAGATTATCACAACAAATGGGGGAAATGTATCGGTTACCCATACGGGGCTAATTACAGGAACAGCAATTAGCACAACAGCAATCGATGGTTCCTATATCCAAGTGGGGGTGGGTCCGAGCGCTTCTTTCGACTTTGCAGGGACGATCTCAGCGCGCACCGGAATTGCAATTACAGGACCTGTTAATCTCCGCTCTGATCCGGCGAATACGATTCCGGCAATTTTAGATAGTTCTTCAGGGAATGGAAACATCTCTATCACAGGAGCAATCGATAATGACGGAGGGGCGCCCCACACTCTCATCCTACGTTCAGGGGGAGGGAATATCACATTGACCGGTGGCATAGGAGGAACCACTCCGATCGGCCCCCTCCTTTTAGGAGATGTCAATGACTTTACTGGAGATGCCATTGCCTGCGCCTCCATTGCTCAAGAGGCTTTGGCTTTACTGACAGGACAAACCACATTCAATAATACACTCACAACTTCTGGGGCAGCCGGTATCGTCCTAGATGGAAATGCTTTTACCTTTAATGATACAGTGACAACGACGGGAAGTGGTCCTGTTACCCTGACCAACTCTGGCCTCTTGTCGATTCCTAGCGGAACGGCCTTTACTCTTGATGGACCTTTCACTCAAAGTGGAACAGGAACCGCCTCTTTAGGGGGATCGATCACAACTCCCGATGTGGGAATCACCTTTGCCGCTCCGATTACCTTGACGGGAGCCGCTTCTCTAGACTCCGGAGGAGGAGCAGGAAATATCACCTTAAATGGGGCGATTGATGGAGCCAACAGTTTAACCCTAGCAGCGGGAACAGGGGACGTAACTCTTCAAAGCGATATCGGGCAAACCACCCCCCTGACGGGTCTGACCATCCAAAATGGGGCGACAATTCTAGTCAATACAGACGCCACTGTTGCAGGTCCTTTTACCATCACCGCGGCTACAGGAACCACAACGATTAATGACCTTTTAGAAGCAACAACGGTGAGTATCACAGGAGCTGCAGTCAATTTTAATCAGGCCGTTTCTTCTACTGCAGGGGCGATTACAGTCAATAACAGTGGGACCTTTACCACTTCAAGCATTGCCCCGATCGCAGCAGCGACAAGCTTTACCCAAACCGGCGCAGGCACCGTCTCCCTCGGCTCCAACGTCATAGCAGCTGGGACGTTATCGATCGCCTCCCCCATTACATTGACCCAAAACGTCGCCCTTAACTCAGGGGGAGGAGACCTCACCCTCTCCGATGCCGTAAGTGGTGTTTTTGATCTCACCCTTACCGCAGGAGCGGGGGATATGACGCTCAGTGGGAATGTTGGTTCCCCTCGCATTGGAAATTTCACGATCGCAAGTGGCAACGATATCAACGTGCAAGCCATTACAGCGGCTTCGATCTCTTTGCTCAGTTCTACAGGAACAGCGACCCTCAACGGAGCACTCGATGCCGACACCTTGGCGGGAATCACCCTCGTTGGAAACAATTTTATCACCAGCGGAGCAGTGACCACAACCAATGGAGGACCTCTTGTCATTACCAATAGTGGTTTCCTCACTGCAACAGGGGCAAGTGTGATCACCCTAAATGGAGGAGGAAGTTTCACCCAAAATGGAGCAGGACTTGTCAACGTCGGGGGAACTTTAACCACTCAAGGGGGGAACATTTCCCACACAAGCCCGATCAATGTTCCCGTCACGACCACCTTTACCAGCAATGGGGGAGATATCACCTTCCAAGATACCATTGACGGGATAGCCTGTTTGACCCTAGATGCTGGAACGGGCGATGTCGTTCTCAATGGAGCTGTCGGTGCCACCACCCCCCTGGGATGTTTAGATGCTTCTGGGGCCGAAGTCATCCCCAATGGAGCGATTGAAACGGTGGGGACCGTTCAGTTAACGGGGGAGGTCATCTTAGACGGAGCGATCACCACTGCGGGAAGTGGCATCACCCTAACAGGCGATGTCACCATAGAAAATTCTTTGACCCTAACAACAGGCGTTGGAGGAGGAGACATTACGATCACCGGAACGGTGAATGGAGATGGAGCAGGAAAAAATTTCACTCTAACGGCAGGAGCAGGAGACATCACGTTAGGGGGAACGGTTGGCGCTGCAACTCCCTTTAATGACCTTATCTTCACAGGAAATAACATCTCTTGGGAAGGAATTGGAGGTGGAGGAGTTGGAGCATCGGGAACAACAACGCTCAATGCGACGACCGACATTACCTTTTCAGGAACAACCTATCACGGTGGGACCCAAAGTTACACCGCAGGAGGAGACTTTCACTTCACCGCGGGAGCTTTAACCACCCTCACCTCAAATAACAAACCGATCACCTTCAGTATAGGAACCATTGAACTTGGCACCACCGACTTAACAGTCGTCAGTCATGGAGGGGCCATCACCATCGCCACCCTTGAAGGGGGAGGACGGATCCTCGACATCAACGCCGATACCGGAGCGATGAACTTTGTCCAAATCGGCTCTTCAGGAAACAATTTAAGCGATGTGACGCTCACCTCTGATGCCATTATCCCAACCCCCATCCTAGACACCAATGTCTTTGCAGACAATCTGACAATCGCCACCTCTTCCGCAATGACCATTCTCTCCTTGCCGCAACTGATAGGAAACCTGATCTACAATGGCCCCGTCACTGTCCAGGGAAATATTGTCTATTCTTGCGGATCTGCAGGCACCATCACCTTTAACGATACCGTCGATGCCGATACAGCGGGAGTTGATACTCTTGCCATCAACTTTAGCCCCTGCACAGGGTCGGTGATTTTTAATGCCCCTGTCGGCTCCAATGCCCCCCTTGCTTCTATTAGTATCGATGGGGCAACCGATGTGACGACCCAAAGCACCGTTGATGTGGGAACATTGAGTGTCACTAACGGAACGGGAACAGTAGCGATCAACGCCGGATTGGACACCACCGCCGCTGGAGGGATTAGTTTAACCACTCCGATCATTAACCTTTTAGGGGCGATCACTACAGGAGTGGGAGGAGATCTCACCCTCAATAATTCAGGAGCCCTTACAGTCACACCGGGAACTGGCTTTACAATGGGAGGGGCCTTTTTACAAACAGGGGCAGGGGCCGTTTCGATTGGGGGGAATATTTCCACCTCCGATGCCACCATTCAGTTTACCGGCCCTGTCACCTTGGGAGGAATGACCACCTTTAACTCCACTGGAGGAGACATCTCTTTTGGAAGCACAGTCGAAGGGGCAAAGCATCTGACACTTCAAGCTGGAACTGGAGCGATCACCTTAACAGGAGCCGTAGGAACCGCAGGCACTCCGCTCACCAGTCTCACCATTAGTAGCGCCGGAGATGTCACCGCCTCAAGCCCCATTTTTGCAACCACTTTTAAACAACTTGGAGGGACGGGGCTATCGATCTTCGATGCGATCACAACGACAGCGCTCAATGGGATTCAGCTCACCGGAAAGGACTTTACTTTTAGCGGGGATATCACCACCAATAACAGCGGCTCTTTTCTTCTTAACCATTCAGGAACCGCCTCTTTTGCTGTCGGAGGAATCCATGTCATTCCCGGAGCGGTTACCCAAAGTGGGGCGGGGAGCGTTAACTTAGCAGGGACCTTTACCGTGGGAGGAAACGTTTCTTTCGCGCAAGGGGTCACCTTAACCGGGGCAACCACGATCGACACCTCAGCCAATGGAACGCCAATTGCCTTTAGCAGCCCCATCACAGGATCGGGAGATCTAACCCTTTCTCTTGGGACGGGGACCCTCACCTCTTTGGGGACGATAGGAAGTGGAGTTTTCACCATTTCTAGCGTAGGCAACGCCTCTTTGGGAACCATTACAGCAACATCGATCACCCAGACTGCGGGAAGTGGGACGACCACCATCATAGGGGACTTGACGACAAGTGGAGCGATTGACCTCACAGGGACCAACCTCACCCTCAACGGGACCCTCACCGGCGGCTCCCTAGCTCTCACCAATAGTGGTCCCCTTTCCCTTACCCTTGGGGGAAGCACCCTCATCGACGGCCCTTTTACCCAAAGTGGAGGGGGCGCTGTTTCCCTATCGGGAACACTTAGCACGAATAGCCAAAACCTCACCTTTACCAATCCGATCACCCTAACAGGAGGGGCGACCCTTGCAACAGGAGGAGGAACCCTCACCCTTTCGAGCACCGTCAATGGAAATCACCCCCTGACCCTTACCGCAGGAACCGGAAACGTCGTCTTTGGAGCGAATCTTGGTACAGTGAACCCCATCGGTCCCCTTACCATCACCACCGTCCAAAACATCACCTATCCAGAGGTCCATGCGACATCAATTGTACAATCAGGAAGTAGTGGAACCACCACGATTACAGGTCCCTTAAATACCACCGGCGCCCTCGGCGTTGCAATGACTGGAGGGGCGATCAACCAAAATGGAGCCATTGTCACTATAGGAACAGGGGGGGTGACCTTTACCCATACGGGAGCCTTAACCATTGCAAGTACCACAGTAGCAGCTGGGGGGTACACCCAAAATGGAGGAGGAACAGTGAGCCTCGGGGGAAATATTACAACGACCAACAGCCTCATCTCTTTTGCAGATCCCGTTGCTCTAACAACCGGTGTGACACTGACCGCAGGTCCCCTTATAACCTTTAATAGTCCCATTACAGGAGCGCAAACCCTCTCCCTCACGGCAACAGGGGGAACCATTACCCTTGGGGGCGATGTGGGAACTGTTGGTACTCCACTTACCTCTTTGACCCTTGCCCAAGCTGACAACACTTCAACCCAAGGAATTTTTGCCGATACCATTACCCAATCGACTGGCACGGGGACCACCACCTTTAATGGAGGGATCAATGCGAGTGGTCTTTCAGGAATTTCTTTAACAGGAGAAGCCTTTACCTTTAACGATACCATTACTTCAAGTGGCTCCCTCACGATTGCCAACACTGGGCTTGCCACCTTTAATAGTGGAGCGACCGGATCGATTACAGGAGCTTTCACCCAAAATGGGGCGGGAGGGGTCCAACTTTCAAGCGTCTTGACCGCAGGAGGAGCGATCTCCTTGCAAGGGATTGTGACAGCATCGGGAACAGGAAATTTAACAGCCACAAACCAGCCGATTACCTTCCTTAGCGCTATAGAAGGACCGGGAAACCTCACCCTTTCCTCAGGAACAGGGGACATTACGATGCATGCAGACGTTGGAGGAGGAACCCGTTTAGGAACCTTAACCCTTACAACCGTCAAAGATTTTTCCGCGGAAAACATCACCGCGACCTCTTTTGCTCAAAGCGCCGGCTCGGGAACAACCCTTCTTGATGGCGATCTTAATACCAATGGAGGGGGTGGCATCAGCATAACAGGAACCACCCTTACCTTTGCAGGAGATGTAACCGCCACAGGCGGGGGGCCAATCACCCTGACAAATAGTGGAACACTCACGATGACCATTGATAAAACCGTCACAGCGGGAGGGACTTTTACCCAGAATGGTTCAGGAAGTGTCCTCTTAGGAAGTGGTATTGTCACGACAAGTGGAGATGCTGGCTTTACAGGGACAAGCCCAATTACCTTGACCGCACCCGTTTCGATCAACACAAGTGGAGGAGGGGGGACCATTAACTTCTCAGCGGCAAGTACCATTGACGGCGCCCAACCCCTGACCCTAAACGCAGGGGCTGGTGACATCAATATCTTAGGAGCTTTGGGAGGAGGGATCCGTCTAGGAGCGCTCACCATCAGTGGCCATGACATTCAGTTGCAGGCGCTCACCGTTCAATCGCTTTCCCAGCTTGCAGGAACAGGGACTTCGAGCTTTTTAGAGCCGATCGATACCAATGCTCCAGCAGGGATCAACCTCGTAGGAAATAACTTTACCCTAGGCCCGTTAGTGTCGACGGTGACGACAACCAATGGAGGACCATTCACCATTACCAACCAAGGGCTCGTTTCTGATAGTGGAGCTGCCACGATTACGATCGACGGATCCTTCATCCAAAATGGACCAGGACCCATCATTGTAGGACCACTTTCTGCTCGCCAAGGAATGTCCTTTACTGGACCTGTCATTGTTGGCACTTCTGGAACGTTAGATAGCTCCAGCGGAAACGGGGACATCACCTTTAACAATCTTGTTAGCGCCCTTGCTGGCACAGAGGACCTCACTCTTGATGCCGGAACAGGAGACATCACCTTTACTCAACCGATTGGGCTGATTACAACGATTGGAGGGACTTCTGTTACAGCATTAGGATCGCTTACCCTTAATGGGGATGCGGTGGGTTTAGAAGATATTGGAACAAACTTAGCTGCCGGGGTGACAGGAACAGTAACGGTCAATGCACTGAGTGAGATCTTTTTTGCAGGGACAACCTATCACGGAAACACCCAAGACTACAATGCGACGCAGCAGTTTCATATAGATGGGGGAGCCCTAACGACCTTCTTGTCAGGGGGGAGTCCCATCACTTTCCAAGGGGCAGAAACTCTCTTAGGAACAGGGACCGACCTTACGATCAATACAGCGGGAGGAGCCCTGACTCTCGAGGACATTCATGCCCAAGTAGGAAGCTTCCGCACCTTAAATCTTGATGCAGGCGGAGGGTCGATTCAGATAGGAAACATAGGAGCGATAGCCACCGGAGAGTTTGTCTCTGCCACCTTTGTCTCTAACGACCTCACCCTTGGCAACGCTGTTTCAAACGCCTTTAGCTTTGCCTATACAGGGACTATCAACATACTCGGCAATCTCATTTCAGTAGACACCCCCCTAACTTTTCCAAACCCTGTTGTTCTTCAGTCGGCGGCTACCTTTTCAACCCTAGTTGTTACCGGAGCGCCGATCACCTTTTCAAGCACTGTCAATGGAATTGTTCACGATGCCTTTGCGTTGACCCTTAGTAGCGGAGGAGGGGACATCATCTTCTCAAGTACCGTTGGGCTGACCGGCCGTTTAAGAAGTCTCATCATCGGTTCTGCCAACAATGTGACCCTTGGAACCGGTGTTATTGATGGTTTGATTCAGGCAAACGGCTTTGGGACCACAACGCTCAATGGCTCCTTGACCATTCCAGGAGTGTTTGGCGCCTCCCTTACAGGGAATAACTTTGCCTTTAATGGGAGTATCCAAACCTTAAACAATGCCCCTATCACGGTTGCCAATAGTGGGCTCTTAACCGTTGCAGGGAGTGCAAATGTCTCAGGAGGGTTTACTCAGAGTACTCCCACAGGAAATGTCACCCTTTCCGGGACGATTACAGCAGGACAGCCCATTACCTTTGCAGGGCCCATCACTTTAGCAGGAACCCCTTCCTTAGACACCTCTGCGGCCAATCAGACCATCACCCTCTCCAATACGATTGGAGGAAGTGGAGACCTGACCCTTGCTGCTGGCTCTGGGGACATCTTTCTGCTAGCAGATATGGGGACCTCCCTTGCACCTGTCGGAACTGTAACGATTGCAAGTTGCCACGACATTACAACCGAGGCTCTTTTTGCCCAGTCGGTTCAAGTTGCCTCATCGACAGGGCAGACGAGAACCAATGGGGAATTAAATACGAGTGGAGCGGGAGGAATTAGCCTTACAGGGAACAATTTTCTTATCAACGCAGCCCTTACAACATCAGGGGGAGGGGCCCTTGTCGTTACCAACTCGGGACTTCTTGGAGGGCTTCTTCCGAGCGTTTACAATGTAGATGGGGGCTGCACCCAAAATGGAACAGGGCCGGTTAACTTTGGAGGGACACTGACCACCACTACTGGTCCGATTTCCTTTGCCAGCCCCGTCACTCTTTTAGGTCCCGCCACATTTAACTCTAGTGTCAGTAACCAGGATATCACCTTTTTAAATACCATCAATGGGCCAGCACCTCTCTCGATCGTTGCCGGAGAGGGGACGGTCACCTTTACCCAAACCATTGGGGAGAACGTTCCCCTTGCAGCGTTCACTGTAAACTCTTCCAACACCATTCATCTTGCTCAAGTAGGAACTACCGCAAGTGGTGTGGAGGGGGCGCTCCAGTTGCAAGCCTCCGATAAGATTGATTTTTCCGGAGACACCTATAATGCGAATACCCAGACCTATGTTGCTGGAAATAGTTATGACTTTAGTGGGGGCGCTCCTATTCAAATCCTTTCTCCGGGCGGAGAGGTTAGCTTTACAGGAGGCATCATCAACCTCACGAGTGACCTGCAAATCGTAACCGTTGGCGGCAACGTAATACTTCCCGATCTTCAAGGAGTAAGCTCTGAAAATATTGTGATCAATAGTGGCGATGGAGCCACGACGCTCAGGGCCGTCTCTGGAATGGTGAACGATGTGATTGTAGAAGCAGGGAAAATCACCTTTGCAGGTCCGATTAGCGCGCAACACATTCGAAACGTTTCACAAACCACCATAGAAAATGCCACCTCTCCCGTTTTGATCGAGTCGCCCAATGTGATAGTGTTTGATGCCCTAAGGGGCAATGTGGGTTCTTTGGCGAACCCGATCTATGTTCCGGGTGGAAGCAATATCCTTGTAGGGGGAAGTGAAAACCTGCGTACCCAGGCCAACTTTAGTAGCATAGCTCCCAAAGCGAAAATAGTAGCCGGCTCGCCTAACGTGACCTCAATTGTTACCAATCCCCCTTGTATTATCATTGTTAATGGAACCGTGATTAAGGATTGCACGTGCTCCCCATCACTCTGCGCTCCAGGAGTAAAAATCATCTCAGTGTCTGAGCTTCCCTTTGCTGTTCCAGGGTTTGATTCTTCCCAATTTAACCTTGCCAGCGACTTTTTCTTTTTCCCCTACTTTTTCAATGAAGACTATCTTCGCCAAGAGACCGTTATGGATTGGCGGATGTAAAGCCGGATTTACATCTAGGAACTCAGTACAGGACAATTTTTGGTTTATATGGCGGCTGCGGCTTCTCCAGATTCATTTTCCTCCTCGCCCATAGCGCTTTGGCTATGGGACTCGTCGTTCAAATGGATCTGGCTTTGCCTCGCTCGCCCTCTAATTCAAAAATTATCCTGTACTGAGATCTAGGAATTAAAAACAGGTGCCAAGCTCTAGATAAAGAGAAGTGTCGAAGAAATGATCGGAGTACCGCCCCTTACATGAAAAACTGGCCTGGATTCTTTTGACAAGATGGTGGTAGTGAACCCCCACCGCATACTCAAACAGCCATCGAGAGGGGTTAAGCCCCTTAACATTTAAAGAACACCCATTAAAGTCGGCGGAGATTTTATCCCCTCGGAAGCGGTTTTCCCAAATCGCTGCCAAGGAGAGGTAGGGAGCAAACTTTGAAAGCTGAGTCGTGATACAAGAAGAGGTGCGGAGTCCCACTCCAGTAACGAGAAGGTCTGACTTTTTCTTATCCACTTCGAGGTTAAGGACACCTGCTCCTGACTCATTATAACGTTCTTCATAAAGGTAGAGATAGTCCAGCTTTGCAAATGGGGCAAACGTCAAGCGGTTTTTATGAAAGAAAAGCCCCCCTTTAAGGTGAGCGCCCCCCTCGATTCCATTATGATTGCTCCGTGCGGTGCGTCCAATCGTTCCAAACTTGATCTTCCGGTTTTCGTTAAAGTGTTGCAAACTTTCGATGATGCTTGCCATCAAAAACCCTCGCGAGTGAGTGTACTGTCCATATAAAGAAAAGTAGAAGCTATTGACTACTGCTGATCCCCGATTTCTTTTCCAATCGAGCGAGGAGTGGGTGTAACCTACAGCCGCTCCGACGTTCCCACTATCGCCTAGAATAGCGTCCGAGCCGATGACAACCCCGGGAGAAGTTGCCCGATACCCCGGCTCTGTTCCATCGTTATTTTGCCATGACCATTCGTTAAGTCCTGCGATCCAAAGATGAGCTCTGGAGCACAGGGATTTTTCTTGGCAGGGCGTAGAGGTAGCTTCCATATGTTGATAAATGGCATTACGTACCTCTAGCACATTATTTTCTTGCACAAGAGCCAAGGCTGTAAAAGCAGAAGGTTGCAGTTGCAACAGAGCCTCTTCAAGCTTTGAGCTGGAAGGGAGGTTGGACAGCTGCATGGCAACATCGGCGATGTCGCTTCCAGGCAAAAGGGTAAAAGAGTTAAAGCACCGAGCCACCTTGCCTGCATTTCCACTAAAAATAGGGAAATTCGCCCCAACGAGCTCTGCAAGTAAAAGGATCTGATCTGCTGTATAGCTCACCTGGAAGTTGATAAAGGGGAAAGAGTTTGTGACCGTTGTAAACGTTCCCGTCACCCCTCCTGTGGTGTCAACGATGAGGTACTGGCTTAAAGGAACTGTTCCCGCATCGGGGACAATAGCCAGTGTAGCACCCGGATCGATGGTTACAGATCCGGTGACATCGACCAAGTCAGTTGCTACGGAGTTTAGCTCTATTTCCAGGGTAGAGCCGCCGAGAAAAGTAATATCGCCAATCACGACAGTTGTCCCAATACTCCCTCCTGGGGCAAGAGTTCCGCTCACGCTGATCGACTTGCTAATCACCCCATCCCCCTCTAAGGTTGCTCCTGGGGAAACAGAAAGAGATCCTGCGCCAGCAAGAGATCCATTAACGCGGAGAGTTCCAGCGCTGACAGAGGTAGGACTTCCAACAGAGTTTATCCCTGTCAGAGTTAAGGTTCCACTTCCCTCTTTTGTCAAGCTTCCAGCACCTGTAATCGACCCACCATACGAGCCATCGGTTCCTTGATTAAAAATAAGGGTCCCAGCATTGGCGATATCCCCTTGCAAACTTGTTGCGTTGCCCCGGAGGGTTCCCGCAGAAACCGTTGTTCCTCCTCCATAGGTATTCGCTCCCGTTAGCTCTAAAGTTCCGGCGTCACTTTTAGTAAGCGTTCCGTTGCTGATGATCCCGCTGATCAACATATCGGTAGAGGCTGTTCCATCGGCAACGGCGTAGTCGACCGTTCCCGCTCCCTGATCGATATTTCCACTAATTGCTGCTGTGCCATCGTTTGTTGCATCAAAGGTCACCGTTCCTCCTGAAAGGGTCAGGTTTCCGGCAATTGTGGTGTCACGCATAGTGAGGGGAGTGACGAGACTTGCTAAATCCAAGGTAGCTCCCCCTTGAGACAGGGTGCCCCCATTGAAAGTTAAGCTATTGATCGTGTCGGCATTGCTATTCATGTTAAACGATCCAGAATCAAGTGTCACATCTGAGCCATTTCCGATCTGATCGGCTTGAGAGAGGAAGAGAGTTCCTCCCGTTATGTCAATATCGCCGACAACCGCATTGACCCCAGTCTTGTCTAAGTCAAGAGTTCCGTCGCTTACGATTGTATCGCCGGTATAGTCGTTTGCAATGCCTCCGGTGAAGGTAAGTGTTCCCGATCCGCTAAGGGTCAAGTCACTTCCTCCAGTGATCATCCCATCGATAGAAAGAGATGTTCCTCCATCGACTTGAATCGTTGCCGCCGCTGCCGCTTCAGGCCCTCCAGACCATCCGACGGTCATCGTTCCTGTGATTGTGTTAGTATCAGCGACATTGTGAATGGCCCCTCCAGAGGAAAAGCCTGTTCCATTAATGAGCACTGTTTTAGTCAGGTTGATGTTATTTTCAATTTCTAAAGTTCCCCCGGCCCGAACATAGGCTGCACTACTTGATCCAGTAGCCCCTAGAGCAGAGCCATTCTGCACATTGAGGACTCCATCTTGAACAAAGGTGCGGCTAATATAGGTGTTAGTTCCAGTAAGGGTTAAGGTAGAGGTCCCACTTTTCAGAAAGCGATTTCCTGCATTAGGGTTTGTAGAAGCGTTAGTAGCCCCTCCTGAAAGGATTCCAGAAAATGTGGTGCTCGTACTTCCTATGATATCGACAAAATTCTGGTTTCCCCCGCCCGTTGACTTTTCAAAATCGCCACTTCCAGAAAGGGAGAGGATCCGCATAATGTCACCATTATTTTGATCGAGAGTTCCACTTGTGTTGACCACGAGGGGAAAAGCATTAACAGCGCTCATATCAGCATTAATGATTAAGCGAGCCGTTGAAACCCCGTCGCCAACAGTGACAGTGCTTCCTCCAGGGATGGCACTATCGCTGTCGTAGCGGACCGTCCCCTCATTGATCGTTGTCGTTCCTGTGTAGGTATTGGTCCCGCTAATGCGCAACTGTCCTGACCCAGACCCCTCCTTGATCAATCCTCCCGCTCCAGAGATATCTCCCTGAAGACGGATCACCGCGTTAGAGGAGTGGGTCATAGTGAGAGTACTAGCAAAGATCATGGGAGCTTGAATTCTATGGGGGCCGTTTCCATTGGTATTCGTCACCGTAAGGCTTGCCGTTCCAGAAGAGACTTCGAAAGTCAATGTATCAGCTGCAACAGTGAGGATTGTATACCGATTATTGTCATCAATATTAATCGTTCCAACTGTGATGTCTTGCCCAAGACGGACATTCCGGTTGGCGGTGATGACTGTGAGGAAATTGGCTTCAGCATCGATGGCATTGGGAAAGGTTGCAGGTGCGGTCCAGTTACCATTAACATTCCAATCTGAGTTGTTGATATTTGTATTCCACGTTGCTCCAAATAGGGATAAGGGAACCCAGATTCCGAAAAACCATTTCATATCTCACTTTTAAAGCGATGTCACTTCAATGTCAATGTGATCGGTGAAGTAAATGACATCAAAGGTCATCGATGAGGCGGTGATCAAGTTGAAGGGGGAGTTGATTGCGCCACCGGTCGTTAAGATCGTATACCTTGCTCCCACCGTGTAGGTTCCAACTTCAGGAACGATCGATAAAGTTCCTTGTAAGTAGGCATTTCCCCCTATCTGAAGAAGGTCACTTGCTGAGGGGTTGACTCCGATCTCGAGGGTCGCGGAAGAATCTTGATAGTAATCTCCAGTTGTCACCGATGTCCCGATGGTTTCGCTCGGTTTTAACGTTCCATGATTGGAAGCATATAGGCTTGTTTGGCTCCCCTCGAGGGTTCCATAAACAATGGTTGGTTCCGTACGGACCCCCGTTGAAATGAGCGTTCCCTCTTGGACAACAAGAGTCAAAGCGGCACTACCAGGAACGGTAAAGGTCACTTGACCCGTTCCAGATTTAAAGGCAGATCCCGTTCCAAAAAGTTCAATAGAAGAGATGGTTCCTGAGCAGGCATATTGTAAAACGCTAGAATTGCTTAAGAAAATATCGTCCCCAGGTCCTCCAGACGAGTTGCTTGAAAAAGAGACTTCAACAGCTTTAAGAGTGGAGTCGATCCCCACGTGGATGGCGCCTCCCGCAGATCCTGTTGCCGTACAATTGGAGAAAGTGCAGTTAGCAAGGGTAACCATCGAAGCATCCCCGATAAAAAGGCCTGCTCCCGACCCCGTCTTGGAGCCGTTGATGATATTTAAATTGCTAATCGATACCTGCTGATTAATTCCAACGTCAAAAATGGGAACAAGAGAGTTTCCGCTGATGCTAACGCCATTTGAGGTAGGACCCAAAATCTCAATATCGACATCAACCGTAGGTAAAGGAGAAAGGAGCACGAGAGTGCCCAATAAAGAAGCATCGAAAACGATCTGGTCACCTTCTTCAGCAATCGTCAAAGCTTCGCGGAGGCTTCCCGATCCGGCATCGAGCAAGTTTGTCACGGAAATGTCTCCCCAAACAATCCCTTGGGTTAATGAAAAAATCACACAAAGTTTATATAAAAAGTTTTTCATAATAAGCACTCCTTAAACTCCCAAGATCTTATCGTAATCTTTAAAAAAAAGTCTACATCTTTTTTTCTTTTTGCAGGTGAGTTACTATCTGGGGCATGGATGTATACCCATTCCGATTCAAGCTTTGGCCTTTCCCTGCGCCAGCATCTCCAGATTTAACCCTCTCTGCATCGCCCCTATCTCCTGGATAGGGGACTGCTTCGATAGGGCTAAATCTGGAGCGCTGACTTTGGCAAATTTCCAAAGCTTGAACCGGAATGGATATAGAAACAAAGCGGCTTGTTATTCGAGAGTTTAGTGAAGAAGATCTCGATGCTCTTGCCCCTATTTTAGGGGACCCTCAGGTGATGGAGTACTCGGTAACGGGTCCCCTTTCTCGAGAGGGTGCGTCCGAGTACCTTCAAAAAAGGATCCTTCAGCATTACCGGGAACATGGGTGTGGCTTGTGGGCCCTTATTTCCAAAGAGACCAACCAATTGATTGGCTTTGCAGGCCCCATACATCAAGAAATCGATGGAGAGCCTTGCGTCGAGATCGGTTATCGCCTTGTTTCCTCTGAGTGGGGGAAGGGGCTTGCGACCGAAGCGACTATAGCAGTTAGAGACTATTGTCTGAAAGAATTGAAATTTGACAAGCTCATTGCTATCATTGAGCCAAACAATGTTCGGAGTGCGCGGGTGATAGAAAAAGCAGGCTTTAAGCTTTCGAAGCAGACTATTTTTCACGGCTTTAACGTAGGAATTTACACATATGAAAAAACCTAAGATAGGGGTGGGGGTTCTTGTTCTCAATGAGGGGAAGATCCTTTTAGGAAAAAGGATCAATGCCCATGGCGTAGGAACGTGGTGTCCTCCAGGAGGACATTTAGAGTTTGGAGAAACACCCGCTGATTGTGCCGCAAGAGAGCTTGAAGAGGAAACCGGTTTGATCGTGGAAGAGATCGCCCCAGGCCCTTGGACCAACGATGTTTTTGAAGCAGAAGAGAAGCATTATGTTAGCCTGTTTATGATTGTTACAAAATTTCAGGGGGTGCCCGAGCTCAAAGAGCCTGATAAATGCCTTGGTTGGGAATGGTTTTCCTGGGATGCCTTTCCCTCTCCGCTATTTCTTAGTTTGCAGAATCTTCTTCAGGAAAAAGAGTTAGGTTCTGTTGAGGAATTTATTCTCTAGATCTTCAGGGGTCTTTTCAGAAATTTGAAATTTTTTTGCCTCAAAAATAGCACCTGACTATTTATGTTCGGCAAAAAAATCCCAAATTTCAAGAAAACCTCCTCCGAATCTCTAGGTCCTAAATTTCTCAACAGAACCTAGGCGTCAATTCCCATTTCTATGGTTTTCTTTAGAGTCCTAATCAGCCTTTTTGCCTCAGAAACATCCTTTGTTACATCAAGCTCAAATTCGATTAAATCAAGTAAAAAAGGAATCCGATTTGATAGAGGTTTAAGTTCCCATACTTGATCCTTGATGATATTGATTTCAACTTGAGCTTTCTTAGGGTTTATAGGGTACCTTAACTTGGCTGTGTAGATCTTCCCTTCAAGGCCCATTTTTTTCAATTGAGAAGTCTCTAGCGTCCATGATTTTTTTAACAGTTTATTAACCATAGAAACCGTAGAAGAATCTAGTTTCATTACATTGGAATCAAGCGCTGTAGAAGTTTCCCAAAAATTATCAAGAATTCCGGCATAGACTTCAGATAAAGTTTTTTGCTTATGGTTTGGGTCAAAATTAAATAGAGCCTTTAAGAATTCCTGCTGTAAAGCAAACTTTACCTCTATATTAGAAATGGAGTTTAAGTTTTGAATTGCATCGGTTAAAGCTTCTTTTTTGCAAACTTCGGAGTCTATACTTTCCTTTCCTTTTACGACAATTTTCAAAAAGGCCATAGCTCTTCCTTCTGGAGAACTTAGTTGACTTGCATGCACTTTTGCCTTTTCAATCTCCCCTCCCTCAATTTGGTAATTAAATTTCGTGAGTAAAGTAGAGTCAGAGTTTTCCGTTTCCGTGTAATTTAAGCCCACTTGGTCTTTCTCTGTTATTCCATCACTTCCTGACTCTTGATAGTTATTACACCCAGTAAGACAACAGGATGCAAGAGCAACCAAAAATGTCATTTTAACTTTCTCTTCTACTGTTATAAGCCTGCTCCTTGGGCTAAGTTTGTCCGGGATGATACCCATATAATCATTTTTTACCAACTAAATTTCGCAAATTTTAATGTTTAATGGTGATTTCTCTCCATTTCTTTATGATTTGGGCGGCAAGAGGAGCCGCCTCTTTTCCATAGTCACCAAACTTAAGGTAAACAACGATGGCAAGCTCGGGCATGTCAACGCGATAATCGTCCTCTTCTTTGAAGGAAAGGGCTGCAAACCAGATGTCTTTGCAGATAAGAGGTTCACTTTCTCGATCAAGGGTGGGGCGGTAGACAAATTCTGCAGTCGAGGTTTTTCCCACAAACTGGCTTTGAAGCTTTTTGTACTCGGGGATCCACTTGGGATGCTCGTAAAGGGCGCGCAGCCGGTAGGGTTGAACAGGTCCTTTTTCTCCCATAACGACGCGGCGCATCCCCTCCATCAGTTCTCCCCGCACACGGGGTATCATTTCAAGGGTCCGCTTCACCTCGCGATTGGTGGGAGTAACCCCTTCGAGGGTTGCTTCCATCTTGACGATTTGAGGTTTGAGCACTTCCCCCCCATTCCCGATGGTGGCGAGCATCACAGCGGTCTGGAGAGGGGTGACGACAAGAGAATGTTGTCCAATGGCAAAGGAGTAAAGGCCTGTCTTATTATCGCGGAGGTCATCGGGAATATACCCCCCTGTTTCCCCATAAAGATCAATTCCCGTCGGCTTTCCAAACCCAAAATGCTCGGTTGTTTTTTGAAGGGTTGCAGGGTGATCGATTACCTCTCCTGCTAGAAGCGAAAAGTAGATATTGCTCGACCGTTCTATCGCTGTTTGAAAGTCGACCCGCCCTAAGGAGGTGTGACTGCGGGGGAGACGCCCCCCTTTGTGGTAGCGGGTGATAAGTCCTCCTCCTGGATACCGTCCCAAAACGATCCCATTTTCGGTGACGATCTTGGGGTTCATCTCATCGATCACCTCAAGGGGGTTTCTCCCTTGGGTTTGTTTGAGCGCTTCATAGCCGGTGACAAGCTTAAAGATTGAACCGATCGGGGTGGACTGTCCATAGGCGTAGGATTTTCCGTAACCAAAACCATTGCGGGGGTAAAACCCTCCAGCAAGCCCCTGGAGGGTTTGCTTGCAGATCGCGTAATAGCGTCCCCAAAGGGGAATATTGAGCTCATTAAAAGAGCGGAAGGTTTTCATGAGCTCAACGGAAACATGATGAGAGCGGAGGAGTTTTAGGGGCTCGTCGAGCTTATTTTTTAAGGCGAGGTGAAATAAAAAAGGTTGGAGCTCTGGATTTTTGCTAAGATTTCCATAGATAAAAGCGTCGAAAAATTTCCACTGGTTTTTTTTCCAAAATTTGCCAAAAAGGGTCTTTTCGGCTTCGTTTAAATAATCGGTATAGGGGTGGGGATAGGTCTTTTTTTCTTTTTCTTCTTCTCTTTTTTCTTTGAGATAAGCGCGAAAATGTTTTTTTCTCCATAGGGGAAAGACCCGCTCATGGTAGAGCGCTTTAACTTGGGCGGCGACTTCCTCTTTGATCGAGACAAAGGCTTGGTTTAAGGTGCGGTAGGTGTTTAGACTCATCGTTTGGACCTCTTCCAAACTTTGCGCTGAAAAGTTTCTTCCGTTGGCAACGAGGCGGAGAAGATCGAGAAAAAGGAGTTTATCTTCGTGGAGTTTGATCGGTTTTAAAAAGGGGTCGAGCTCTTTGCGGATTTCGTCAGCAAGGGGAACATCCCATCCCCCTTCTGCGTAGAGGGTATGGATCGTTTCGGAGAGGGTGTTTTTCCCGAGGAGTTTGTGGAGGGCTAAAACCACATGTTGGAGGTGGACCGCTTCTTGCACCGAGAAAACCTGCCCTAAAGAGCGGCGGACTTGTCCCCCCCGCCCTAAGATGTGGTCGAGGTAAAACCCCCAGGTAAGCCACTCTTTTTCGGTGTAGAGAGGCGTTTCCCGTTCAAGAGGAATGGTCCCATCCCAAATGGCCCCGATGTGGCGGGGACTTTCGAGCCATTTGTAGATCTTTTCGATGTTTTCCTTCCGGTTTTTGTCGGTTAAGATGAAGTCGTTAGGATCGGGATTGGGGTAGGAGGCAAGGGCAACCACCTCTCCCGTTTCGGGGATCATCGCAACAATGGCTCCTCCCTTGATCCACGGGGGGCAAATGGTGTCGTGTCTTTTCCCTGCTTGAGCAAAATGACGCTCCCGGTCCCGCTCATTTAAGATCAAAAGCTCTTCGGCGTAGGCCTGCAGCTCTGAAGAGAGGGTAAGGAGGATCCGGTTGCCAGCCTCCGCTTCTTTTCCGCCGGGTAAGTTTCGGATAAAACGCCCCTTTGCTCCGAGCTCTATCTCTCTTTTTCCATATTTGCCCCGAAGGGATTGGTCAAACTTTCGCTCGATCCCTGTTTTTCCGACGTGGGCATGGATGGTGTAGGCTTTTTCTTTAAGATCGGCAAGGCGCATTTCGACCATTTGGCTACTATAAAACCCTTTTGGCAGGGGGACAGGGAGTCCCTCTTCCCGTTGCTTGAGAAAGAGGGAAAGCTCCTTGATCTCTTGGGCGATCGTAAGATATTGCCTTTGATTGATAGCCCCCATGTAGCCGATAATGTCCGCCCCTACTTTTCCTTGAGGGTAGTACCGTTTTGCACCCCGCTCCATGGCAAGGCCGGTCCAATCCTTTTCAAGGAAGCGGAGGCGGTAGTAGAGCTCTTCGGAGATATCCTCTTTGATAACAAAGGGAGTATTGGGAAAGATTGAAGCTTTGCTATAGATGAGATCTTCGATGGCAACGGGGTCCATCTCGAGAGCATTTCCAAGCATGGAGGCAAGCCTTTCGATATAGCGGCGCCTCTCATAAACCTTGACCCGCTTTCCCTTTTCATCCCGCTCCCAGCTTACCAGCGGAATTTCACCAATCCGGTCGTAACAAACCGCCGCGTTGTACTGCACCTTATTGATCGCTAAAGGGAGATTGAAACGGTCTCGAATAGTGCCGCGGGGAGCCGTTTCGACTACGGTGCGCCGCTGTGGCCTTAACGCTTTTTCGGTATATTCCTCGTGCTTGATCGTCGCCAAGTACCACACCCGAAGAGCAATCATCAAAAAAGCAACCAAAAGGAGGTGGAGGGTGCGGCTCGCTTTTTTAGGAATATCACGGGTCATTGCTGAACCAATAGGAAATTGGAGTTTCAAGGAATTCTTGGATGGGGATTCCGCTGTTCCCTACAAGCAAAAGCCGAGCATGAGGGTAGTGTTTTGAAAAAAGGCTCATCCCTGAAAGGGTTTCTTTTTTATTGCCACTTTTTACCTCGATGGCAACAAGAGATTCCCCTTTCTTTAAGACAAAATCGACCTCTTTGTTGCGTTCTCTCCAGTAATAAAGCTCGATTTGGGTTCCACGGATTTGGTTGAGGAGAAAGGCGCCGACCGTTGATTCAGTAAGCTGTCCCCAAAACTTCCGGTCCTCCTTTGCTCCTTCAAACGATTTTCCTGATTGAGCGCTCATCAAAGCGGTATTAAAAACCTGAAGCTTAGGACTTGATGAGCGGGCACGCAGAGGTCGATCTGAATATTTATGAACCCCCGTTACCATTCCCGCTCCTGCTAAAAGGTCGAGATAGTGTGCAAGTGTGGTTGTATTTCCTGCGTCTTGGAGTTGCCCCACCATTTTCTGATAGGATAGGATTTGACCCGAGTAGTGACACCCAAGTTGAAAGAGACGCCTTAAAAGAGCAGGCTTATTCACCTGAGTCATAAGGAGAATATCTCTAGAAATCGTTGTTTCAATCAGTGAATCGTTGATATAATTTTGCCACCGCGTTGGATCTTTCTTGTCCATAAGGGGGGCAGCGCCTGGATAGCCCCCAAAGTAGACGTAGGCATCAAGATCCCACCCAAATCTCTGCTTCATCTCTTCAAAGGTCCAATGAGTGACTGGGAGAATTTCAAAACGGCCAGTTAGGCTTTCTGAAAGCCCTTTTTGCACGAGCCATGGAGAAGAACCCAAGAGAAGAACCTTAAGAGGGTGTCTATTTCGGCTATCTTCATCCCAAAGCTTTTTAACAAGACTTGCCCATTCAGGAATTTTTTGAACTTCGTCGATAATCAGAAGTCCTTCACCAAGGAGGCGGGCCCGTTCCCACTCTCCTTCGATCCACGCAAGATCTTGAAGGGTGGCGGTATCAGCAGAAATGAAGTGGGTAGGAAGGTCTAGAGTTTCTTGAATTTGGAGAGCAAGGGTTGTTTTTCCTACTTGCCGGGGGCCAAGAAGGGCCTGAATGAACCTTCGTGGCTCTTGAATTCGCTCTTTTAAGACGCTAAATATCAGTCGTTTTTGCATGTGCTTGTCATTTTACTCAATCTATTGAGTAATTTTACTCAATGCATTGAGTAAAAGTCAATCGCCAAAATGCTTAGTGGAGAGAGCTTCCTCTTTTTGGAGATATTTAGCCATGATCGCTTGAAGCTGTTTTTCCACTTTATTTTGAGGAGTAACCTTTCCTCTGCCAAGAGCGGTTAGATATTTCCGAGTCGTAGCAGAAGCATGGACCTTAGGAAGCACCTCTATCGCCGTATTGACGCAGTTTTTCGTCTTTGCGTCAACAAAATCCCCCTCTTCGCAAGCCCGTTGCATCTGCTTGATCTTTTCGATTTGAAGGACGAGATATTTTTTCTGATAGACATCATGATCCATTTTATTTTGAGAGTGGGCAATTCCTAGAGAAAGTCCTTTAAGCCAGAACTCAACATCGATGCGGATCAGTTGATTTTCAAGGGGAGTTTTTCCATCACCTTTAAATTTGTGGGTGAGGTTGTGGATGAACTCGATACTTTCCTGTTCATGGGGGTTGGGAGTGAAAAAGACCATATCGCGCACTTCGCGGCTAATCTTTTCATTAGGGTGGTTTAGACAGGTAGAGACAAGCTCCCGATTTTGCGCTTCGTGGAGAGCGGCGATCTCTTTTTTATAGGCATCACTCTTATCGCTATGATAGTCGTTGACCATCGAGGAAAGGGTTTTTCGCTCCTCGAGAAGGCCATTATACTCCCACTTTTTGTTAGCTGCGGTATACTTATCGTCCATCTCCTTCAAAAAAGAATTATAACGCCCAGCTCGGTAGTCGGAGAGAACCTCATCAAGAAGTTTTTGCGCAGGAGCAACAACCTCTTCCACTTGAGTGGTCTCTGCTTTAGTCACTTCCTCTTCGCCTACGAGGGGGAGGGTCATCATGGCAGCGATTAGGGGGGCAAATAAAAATTTT
>JAJFMJ010000018.1 GCA_021772275.1 Chlamydiota bacterium
ATCTTCAGGGGTCTTTTCAGAAATTTGAAATTTTTTTGCCTCAAAAATAGCACCTGACTATTTATGTTCGGCAAAAAAATCCCAAATTTCAAGAAAACCTCCTCCGAATCTCTAGGCCCTAAATTTCTCAACAGAACCTAGAGGGAGTCCTTAGTTTGGCCCTGTAGGCTTGATCTGCACGGTTAGGTTTATTTGGATAGCGCAACTGAAGGAGGCCATGCCCTACCATTTGTGTTAAGAAACGGGAACGTAAGCCATCAGGATTTCTTTCTAGAAGTTGGCTAAGCTGTCTTCTTGTAAGCCATTGGTTATCACATAGATTTAGTATTATTTTTTCCATTTCAAGGGGGAGTAGTCTTCGGTTTTTTCGGGCAGGGTCGGCAAGATCTAAGAGTGTTGCCCACTGATCCTCAGGGATTTCTTGCTTATGTATGGAGTCAGGGTCCTTATGTACGGAGTCAGAGCTCTTATGTACGGAGTCAGAGCTCTTATGTACAGAATCAGAAGTGGAAGGCAGATAGTAACAGGTCCATCGTCCCCTACCCTTCTGAGACAAAATCCCTTTACTAACAAGGCTTTGGAGTAGTTGTGTCATATCTGCCGCATGGCTATCTGTTATTTGTCGCATACGTGCATTATCAACAGAGCCTTCAACATCGGCTGTTACGAGCGCCTGTATCTCTAGTTTGTTAAATTTTGAAAACTCTTTTTCGAATCTTTTTTTCAGCCGGTCAAGAGATTCATCTGGAATTAGGCTCATCATTGGGAGCGTCCAGCGTACACGGCTAGGTTGGACCTGTTCTCTTACCATTGGCGATCGCCAATGTTGAGAATTCCATCCCATCCATATCTTATCGACACCAGAGCCAGCTTTTTCGGCTGCGCCAATCATTGTAAACATTGTTTGAAGGGATTTATTACGACATTCGCTAATATTGCCGTGTAATAGTTGTTCGAGTGATATGAGCAATGATCCAGGATTTGAAAATTCAAAACGGTTTTCATATTTCTCAATAACAATGCCTCCCTGACCTTGATAGTCAGCATGAATTAATGCATTTACCAAAGCTTCTCTAATGGCAACATGAACGATTGTTTCTCCTTTTCGAAACAGTACATTGTCCAATTGAAAGGGGAGTTTTAAGTCTGCCCCTAGTTTTTGAATGACTCGTATGTAGAATTGAAAAAGATTTCCTGACCAGGTTCCGTCCAGCGTTAGACGATCTGTCCAACGTAATTCAGAAGTTTCTGATAACTTTTCACGATAGTCGACATGGTATTGAGGGAGAGCCTCCCGCAGTGCTTCTTCTTTGCCGAACATAAGGAGTCCAGCTATCGTTAATCCTTGTTTATTGCTCGTTCGACATGAGCGATAACCACCAAGTTTCATAAGCAAACCCCTGTCATTTTCACTTAGCCATGGATGGGTTGGTTTATACGAAACAAGGCGTTGGCGATACTGTTGTAAGCTTAAGTAATCGAGGTCATCAAGATCAAAATGTTCTAAGATTTGACTATCTGCAGGTTTTTCAGAGCGATCTGCGAGCATTTGGCTAACTTCTTTTTCAGTACAATGGTAGTCACCCTCTGAATTTCTTCTGTAAGTGCCTGTAAGAGGATTTTGTCCAGTAAATACGGGGCGTTGGTAACGTGTTGCTTGAGGAACTTGAATTGCAAGGAGTGTTCCTTGAGGATGTTCAATTAGTTGAACGTCCTCACTGTCGAGCAGGTTGAGATTAACCTTACCCCGATTGTTGATGGTATTCCAAAAATCTTGCTTCATATGAGCAGCATCTTTAACACCACTAATTGAGCCATTGATCTCTACCCCTAATAGGATTACCCCTCCTTGAGAGTTTGCCATAGCGCTGTAAGTCTCCCAAAGACTCTTAGGTAGTCCCCCTTTTGCTGACTTAAATTCTAAGTCATCGCTTTCGTTAAGGCTTAATTCTGAAAGGAGACTTTGCATAAAGATTCTTTAGGGGTTAATGATATGAGTGATGCCCTCTTTTAGGGTGGCTTTACCAAAGTTGAGGAGAAGGCCGGTTTTCTTTCCCATGAGACGAAGGTAAGTCGAGAGCTGGGCTCGGTACATGGGGTAGTCTTTTCCTGTTGCTTTAATCTCAATGATCACCTCTTCTTCCACGATGAGGTCGAGAAAAAGAGGGTCGCGCACCTCTTGGCTTTTATAGAGAACCGGGACGGGGACTTGCCGTTGGCTGGTAATGCCATGGAGAGAAAGCTCATGAGCAAGAGCCGACTCATAAACGGTTTCTAGAAGGCCAGGCCCCCCAAGAGTGTTGTGGACCTCTCTGGCCGCTTCGAGGATTTTTTCAATAAGGGTTTCCATCTATACACTTTTTTTAAAAAGAGTGCCAAAAAGAAGGTCAGGTGTCAAGTTTTTTTCTGCAATAATAGAAAAGGATAAGGGAGCCAACTAGGGTGCAAACCCCACCAAAACCAATCAGGGGCAAGGTTCCAAAGTAGGGAATGAGATTAGGAGAAAAGCCGGTGAGCATAAAGGAGAGGGCAACGACAGCTCCTGTAATCCCAAGAGCCCACCCTTGAGAGTTACTATCAACCGCTTCAGAAAAGGAAGTTAAGATCGCAGACCAGGCGATATTTCCAAAGCCCCCAACAAAAAGAGCGTTTATCCAAATGAGGACCTCTGGTCTTATGAGAGAAGCAAAAAACTCAGAAAGGCCGAGAAGAGCTACCATGGAGCACGCAATCCACTCAATCCTAAACCGCTTTGCAAGGGGGCCAACGAAAAGAGCTCCCAAAGCGATCCAAAGACCTAAAAAAGCATTAAAAATGCCAATCCCAAAACTTGTATATTGGAACTTTTGACTCAAGAAAATCAGAATCAGTTGGAGATAGAGTCCAATCCCGACCTGATGAAGGAGAAAAGCGGATGTTAAGATCCGAATCCGGGGATGTTTTGCCGCTTCGATGAAAACAAGAATAACCCGAAAAGGGTGGAGCTTTTTTCCAATCTGGCGCTCAAAAGATTCGGAAAAAAAAGTGTGGATCCATAAAAAAGCAATGAGAGCCAAGCCTGCAGCGCTATAAAAAGGGGTTGCATCGGTGAAAAAAGAGACGAAATCACTATTTGAAAGAAAGGCAGCCATTAGAGGGCCAAGAACAATTCCAGCTCCCTGGACAATGACCACAAAACTCATATGGGCTGCCTTGTTACTAGGAGTACTTAGGTCGGCAATAGCGGCCATGGTGACAGGAAGGCTGGCTGCCGTCAGCCCTGTCAAAGCGCGCCCCAAAAACAGAAGAAATAGGTGGTGGGCACTTGCACCAAGACCCATTAAAATGAACCCAAAAGTAAAGCCTCCCATACACAAAAGAAGCACTTTTTTCCGTCCGATAATATCGGAGAGATCACCCATGAAAGAAGAACCGAAGAACATGAAAGCAGGGTAGAGCATAAAGCCGGCAGCAAGATAGGCAAACCGGACTGTATCAGAGGTGCTCGCAGGGAAAAAATCACCCGATGTAAAAAGAGCTGTCAATATAGGAATAGCCAAGCTAAAGCCTAGAATATCAACAAGGACAGCAAAAAGACAGGGGGAGATTTCTTTCAGGTTAAACGAAGCTTTCACGGGACTGAGAATAAACTTTTTACATTTGTTAAGCAACTTTTTTATGCAAATCATTATTTTGTAGTTATTTATGTTTTCTAGTCCGTCTATGTCAATCCCCTTATCGGTCGCAGTTTATTTTAAAAGGGGGAATGCTTCTTGGAAAGTACATCAGTATCGGAAGAGAGACTAAGGATTTAGATTTCTCGATCGAAGAGATTAGTAACGAGATTAATATTGTTCAAGCGGTTTTTGATGAGATTGTCAAAATTGAGGTTGGTGATGGGTTTGTTTTTACAACTCCAATTGTTTCCCCTCTTGAGCACTTTCATATGCAGTATCCAGGGGCCCGTGTCAAAATGAAAGTTTGTTTTGGAAAGGCTAGATTTCCTCTTTACATTGACCTTGGATTTGGTGACTCAGTGAAGGTAAAGGAAGAAAAGTTTTTGCTACTTTCGGGCTCTAGAGGTCCTCTGTTTGAACCATCAATCAGCCTAAAATGTTATCCAGTAGAGTTTATTTTTGCAGAGAAGTTTGAGACAGTTATTCATCGAGGGGCCGAAAATAGTCGTATGAAAGACTTTCACGATCTTTACACGCTAGTATCTTCAAAAGGGATTTTAAGTAAAAAGGAAACTCTAATCGCAATCCAGCAAGTTTTTGAACATCGCGGCACACCCCTTCGGAGAAGCTTTCAATGTAGCTCCTCAGAGATTAAAGCTTTGCAAACTTACTGGGGAAGATACCATCAAATGGTTATAGGAGCAAGGTTTTTGCCACCTGAAATAGGGGGAGTTATAAAGGTTATTAACAGCTGGATTGAGAGAGAGGAGTGGCCTCCTTAATCCTCAGGTTTGCGGGCCCAAGCGATAAGAGAGTATTGCAGCGCCTCTTCGATCGACATGTCAAGCGGCTTTACATCTGAGCGGGGAAGGAGAACGGTATAGCCTCCGATCTGGTAGCTCATGGGGAGGAATACCGCCACCCGGTCGGTCTCTAGCGCCGGAAATTCAGCAAAATTTTCTCGGGTAATAAAGCCAACAAGAGCCTGCCCTCCAATCGACACTTCCACCACCTGCTGGTTCCCCCCTTCGGGAGAAGACTGAAAGAAGTGGGTGACATTTTTTACCATCTTGTAAAGCGAGTTAAAAAGGGGGATTTTTTTAAAGATCCGCTCGAAAAAATGGGTCACATGAGAGATGAGCCAGGTATTGAGGATACTCCCAATGACAAAAAGGATGATGATGGCGCCAACGATTCCCATTCCGGGAATGTAGTATTTTCCAAGGAAGGCCTTCATCGGAGGGCCAACTAACTCTTCCATAAAAGAAAGGAGCCAATAGAGAATTCCAACCGTGAGGGCCAGAGGGGCGATCGCGATCAGCCCCCGCTTAATCATTTTCTTCATGCCCTAAGAGGTACCATTAATCGAGCTTTTGTGCGAGGAAAAACTCGTTTCCATCCTCGTCTTTAAAGGGGGCAAGCTTAACATGTCCTGGGATTTCGTTGATTTCTCCAACGGTGACCCCATGAGATTCTAGATGAGCTTTAGCCTCTTCGATATTATCGACAGAGATCGAGAGGGAAGCATTAACACCAGCCTTCATCCCTTCGCCGCACGGTTGCCCCGCACCGATGTAACCACCATCTTCCCCTTTAAACTCCATCCAATTGTACTCTTCAGCATGTTCAGTGCACTCGAGCCCAAGAATATCAACGAGCAGATGCTTCGTTTTTTTAATATCAGAAACGGTGAGGCATGACATGGTCATCCCTTTCGCAATTTTTGTTTTTGTCATATGTGTTCTCCTTTGCACAATAAGGATAGAGTATACAAAAAGTCGTTTCAAGTCCAAAATAATTTTTATGCAGAAAGTAAAAAAAAGTATGGGTTTTTTAGCAGGGGTAGCGGTTGGCGCTGCGTCGATCTTTTCCTATCAACACTTCGATGAAAAACCGCAGGCTTTTCCCGTTTTGGAAAGGTCGGGCTACACCGTTGCCTATGACACCCGAGCCAAAATTCCTTTTTGGACCCACGAACATTTAACGGAAGAAAGTTTAGTCAAAAATGCCGAGAGAAAAGGGATCCCCTTTCGAGAAGATGAAGAGGTCTACCCCCTCCACCGGAGCACTTTAAATGACTATGCCGGTTCGGGATTTGACCGGGGACATAATGTTCCTGCAGGGAATGTGCGTGTTTCCAAAGAAGCTTTAAGCGAAACCTTTTATCTTTCCAATATCGCCCCCCAAGATCCCCAGTTTAATCGAGGAATTTGGAGAAAGCTCGAAAGTCATCTCCGCACACTCGTCAAGACCAAAGGGCCCCTCCAAGTCATCACCGGCCCTCTCTTCCTTTCCTACGAAAAGGAGGGGAAAAGGTTTGTGACCTACCAGGTGATTGGAAACAACGAAGTCGCTGTTCCTACTCACTTTTTTAAAGTCATTCTTTCCCAAGACGAGACGTGGGCCTACGTCATTCCCAATGCTCCTGTATCAGGAGAATTCGAGTCTTATCGGTTCTCCGCTGAAGAAATTGAAAAAATTTCAGGGGTTTGTCTTGACTCTTTGAGACGTTGAGTGTAAGATGGGGTCTCTTTAACCTCGTAGGCTGGTCAGAATCATGACAATCACATTTTCTCATTAACGTAGACGAAAAATTCTCAATCTAGGGGATTAAGCAAGGCTTTGTTTTTTGAAGTCTAGTGGTTCATGTTTGTTAAGTTTTAAGGAAAATTTCCATGCTATTTTTAAAAATCGAAAAGGTCTCGAAGACCTATTTCAAAAAAGGGCGCGTTGTTAAAGAAGCGCTCAAAAACGTTTCTCTCGATTTACTTCAGGGAGAGGTTTTGGGTCTTTTAGGGGTCAATGGCGCCGGGAAAACGACCCTCGTCTCCATCTTAGCAACTCTCCATCCGTCGACGGGAGGGGAGATTCTTTGGGAAGGAGAGTCGATCTACAAAAAACTCCTCCCTTACCGCTCGGCCATAGGGTATTGTCCGCAACATCCGAACATTGAAAAGCAACTTTCTCTTGGGGAGAATCTGGTTTTTTCAGGGAGATGTTATGGGTTGAGTAAAAAAGAGGCGCTTGCTAGAAGAGACGAGCTCTCCAAACAATTTAAGCTCGAAGAGTATCTCGATGCGAACGTGGACCAGGTATCTGGAGGGTATAAGCAACGCTTTTTAATTGCCCGGGCGTTGATGCATCGGCCCCAGCTCGTTATTTTAGATGAGCCAACGGTGGGACTTGACTCCCACATTCGGCGAGAGCTTTGGGAAGTGATTGCAGATCTTCGTAGAGAGGGGATTACGGTCATCTTAACCACCCACTATCTCGATGAGGCTGAGTACCTTTCCGATCGGATTTGTCTGATTCATGAAGGGACCATTCGTACGATCGACACACCTGAGAATTTGAAAAAACAACACCAAAAAAACAATTTGGAAGAGGTGTTTCTTAAGTTTGTCGACGATCCTGATGCCGAAATTTTTAACTCTGGGGGTAAAGATGAGTAGTTTGCCTGTTTATTTAGAACTTTTGAAACGAGACCTTATCGCTTTTAGGCGGGAGTTTCGGGTCAAATTTATCGATACCGTGATCCTTTTTTTTACCAATGTGATGGCCTTTGGCTACTTTTTGCAACAAGAGGGCGTTCCCGATGGGTATGCTGCCTTTTTCGTTGTGGGAGCGATTGCTAGCTTTGGGTTCGTTGAAATTGTGGGTAAAGTGGGAGTTCAGCTTGCCGACATGGGAGGGGCGCGGACCATTTTTCACACCCTCGTGATGCCGATCCGTTCGCGCATGGTCTTTTTCTATATGGGAACCTCTTGGGCCATCACCTCGATGCTCCTTTCTGCCCTCCTATTCCCCATTGGAAAACTCCTTGTCTTTACCGAGTGGCACCTAGAGACCATTTCCTACGCCCGTCTTATTCCGATATTTATTACAGCCAACCTTTTCTTTGGGTTTTTTGCCCTTTGGCTTACCGGAGTGATCAAAGATATGACCAACCTCAATAGCCTTTGGCTCCGCTACATCGCTCCGATGTGGATGTTTGGTGGGTATGTCTACTCGTGGCAATCGGCCTATGACCTCAATCACATGGTGGGCTATTTGAGTCTTATCAACCCGATGATCTATGTGATGGAAGGGATGCGAGCTGCGGCGCTAGGTCAGGAAGGCTATCTTCCCTACTGGTTTAGCTTCTCAATGCTATGGGTCTTTATTGGTTTATGTTTTTGGCATGGCTCAAAAAAATTGAAGAGTAAATTAGATTGTCTCTAAACCCAAGTGACCACCTATGCGGATCCGAAGGGATTTTCGATTTTTTTCTGGGCTTTGGTGGGCAAAAATCCCACATACTTGCCTAAAGTAGGGGGTTTTTTGTTCATCCAAGCCCAGGGAAAAAGAAAAATTCAAGCGAGTTTGCATAGGTGGTCACTTGGGTTTTAAGACATTGTGCATCACATCTTCTAAGGTCCCCACCTTGATGTTAATATCTTGAATCGCATCGAGGGGGATTTTGATTTCAGCGAAGAGCTTGGAAAGGGGAGTGTCGTTGGGCATTTGGAAGTCGAGATGGTGGTCACTTTGCCCCTTGAGAAAGGGGTGAGAAAGGGACGGAAGGGGTTTTGTGAGGGCAAGGGTTACTTTTTTCGACGAATGTTTTTCTAAAAGCTTTTGCGTCGTGTCAATTTTACCCAAGTGGCCATGGTCTAAGATACCGATCCGATCGGAAAGGCGCTCCGCCTCTTCAAGATAGTGAGTGGTTAAAAGAATCGAAAGGTTTTCTTTTTTGAGCTCAAGGATAAACTGCCACAAAGAGGCGCGCAGTTCGATGTCGACACCGGCAGTTGGCTCGTCAAGGAGGAGAAGTTTAGGCTTATGAAGGAGGGCTTTGACGATGAGAAGGCGCCGCTTCATTCCGCCGCTAAGCTGGCTGACCATTTTTTTTCGGTGGTGCCACAGGTGGAGTTTTTCCAAGAGATACTTGAGGTAAGGGCGGTCCAAAGAAAGGCCAAAGTAGCTAGCATGAAATTTTAAAATCTCTTCGACAGAAAAAAAACCGTGGTGGATCAGCTCTTGGGGAACAAAGCCGACCTCTTTTTTTGCCAAGGGAGGCGGTTTTCCAAAGACTTCAATCGTTCCACTTGTGGGCGCTTGCAAAGTAACGATGTTAGAGATGATCGTTGTTTTTCCAGCGCCGTTGGGACCCAAAAGTCCAAAAACCTCTCCCGGCTGAATTTCAAAACTGACGTCGTCAACAGCAACGAGCTTGTCATACTTCGTGGTAAGATTTTTGATTCGTAGTGGGGGCTCCATCCCGGCCAAGAATAGTCTAAAAATTATTAATATGTCAATTTTTCGGCTTGAAACGGCCTGTATGTCAATTTCAAGCCAGAATTTCTTTTGATTTTCGGCTTGAAATCAACATGCCTATGCAATAGGTTTATTATTAATGACTTATTTGGGATTTTTCATGTAGTAAAGCAATTTGGTCATCGAGATAGGAGACAAGAGGGGGATGATTTTCCTCGAGAAAGGCTCGAAGGTCTAGTGTGGCAAGTTCAAGTTCTTGTCTGTCGGGAAGAGTGGGAAGGGCTGGGAAAAACTCGCCGATGTCGATCTGGATGGCTCGACCATTTAAAAACCCAAGGTTTTTTCGACAGTCGATGTCACTATCGCCTACCCCTTTTCCTCGCCGGGTGCGAAGAAGGGTGAGGATTGCGTCGATCGTCTCTTTTCCTTTGTCTGGATGGGCGCGTAGATAGTCTAAAATCGGGGTAGCCCGCTTCTGGATCAGAAACTCCATATCGTCAAGTTTAAGGGTGAGCCTTTTTCCCCCGCCATATTCAAGGTGGATGGGAAGCTTGAGATGTTTGGTCTTGGTAAGGTGAAGATAGAGAACACTCGTTTCTTCAGAAAGCTTTTGATAGGCAATTTGGTAACTTTGGTAGAGCTTGTTCCGAAGGGCCTTGTGACGGTTTAACATCTCATTGCGGACCATCTTAATTTCTCGCGAAAGGGGGAAATAGTTGAGAAGGTAGTGGGTTTTCATATGCTTTTGCTTGAAAAACTTGATCACCGTCTCTCCATCAGCGCTCACAAAGGCGTAACATTCCTTTCCACTCCCTAAAAGGGTGAAGGGCTTTTTGGTTACTTTTTCAAGAAGGGCCCGTTGCTTCTCGTTAGGAGGGCCAAAGTCCCACCGGGAATCGTAGGCGTAGCGGGAGTGGATTTTCTTATAGGAAAATCCTTTGGTCCGCTTAATCGTTGTGAAGTAGACCGGAATGAAAAGGAGCAAAAAAAGAAGCAGATATTTTTTCATCGGTGGGCCTCCACTTGGTTTTCCATTTGCACACAAACCTCCTCGACAAACTCTGGGTCATGCTCTTGAACAAAGTCGCGGATTTGGTAAGAGAGAGTTTGGAGTTCATCTGCTGTTGGGGTGGGGGGAGCGTCTTCTTTAAACTCGCCGATGTCGATTTCGATCGCTTGATCGTTTAAAAAGCCAAAGTTTTTAAAAAACTGGAGGTCTTTATCGTAGATCCCTTTTTGGTTGCGCTTGGCAACCACCTCCAAAAGGGAGTTAATGGCTTTCAAAGCTCTTTTTTTCTCCCCCTTCCCGAGAAGCGCTTTTAGGTGATCAAAGGCAAGAGTGGCCCGTTTCTGGACGAGAAATTCCATCTCATCGACATTCACTTCAAGGGGCTTTCCCCACTGGTCGATAAGGGTAAGTCGATAGCCGAGGTGGGTTCCCTGGTTTAGGTGAAGGTAGAGGAGTCCTGTCTCTTCGCGGAGCTTTTCATAGGCAATCTTATAGCTCGTAAACGACTCTTTTCTCTCTTTTTCCCGCCGCTTGACCTTTTCCATCGGATAGAAAAGACGTTTGGCAGGAAGGGGAAGGTAGTCGACCCAACTTTGGGTTTTCATATGCTTTTGCTTAAAAAACTTGATCACATACTTTCCATCCTTTGATGCAAAGGCGTAGGTGTGGTTCCCACTTCCCAGGTAGGTGTAGGATTGGTTGAAGATTGCTTCTAGCTTTTCTTCACTTAGAGAGGAGGAGACTTCCCACCGCATCTCTGGGCTATGGTAGGAAGTGATTTTTTTGAGGGTAAATCCCTGGGGGCGGCTACATCCTGCAGCAAGTAACACCAGGAAGAGAAGCAGTTTGTTCATTTTAGAAGCCCCTGTAAGAGTAGTGGAAGAGGATCACCCCCGTTGGGGTGATCTTTAGGTTTTTAAGGTGGGGGTTTTTAACATAGGTCATATGGTAGTGGTAAATAGGGATGATCGGCATCTCCTCCATTAGGAGGGCTTCTGCCTCTTGAAGGAGTGCTGCCCGCTTTTCTCCTTCCATATTATGGGAGTAGGTGAGCATTTTGGTGTAGCGGGGATTTTCCCAGCCGCTATAGTTGCGGAAGGCCTCTTTATTTTCAAACCGCTCGAGGAAGTTCATCGGATCGTAGTACTGCCCGATCCACGACATCTGGGCAATCTGAAAATCTCTTGACTTGAGCTTAGCGATGTGAGATTTGAGATCGTGGGCCTGCAGTTCAACTTCAATCCCAAGGACTTTTTTCCAGTAACTTTGAAGGGCTGTCGCAAGGTTTTTCTGGATTTTAGAGGAGAAATAATAATAGGTCACTCTAGGAAACTCTTTTTCACTTATTCCAAGCTCTTCTAGCCCCTTTTTAAGATGCTCTTTTGCAAGCTTTTTGTTGTAGTCTTCAAAGAAAGTGACTGCAGCTTCCTTTAAGATGTGGGGGACAGGACCTGAAGCGCTATCGTCATCCATTTGCGAGACATTTTCGATGATTGTTTTCCGGTGAATCGCGTAGGCAAAGGCTTTGCGAATATGGACGTTGTTAAAGGGATACCGGTTCACATTGAAGGTGGAAAAAGCGGTTCCCGTTGACGGTTTTTCAGAAAAGATCCCCTTCTCCTTTAAAGTGGCAACGGCATCGAGAGGGAGGGGAGAGGTGAGTCCTCCAAAGAAGTCGATGTCTCCTTGTTCAAAAAGGCGGAGTCCCGTCTCCTCATCACCGATAATGAGGGCATGTATCCCCTCAAGCTTGACGCGGTTGGCATCCCAGTAGTAGGGGTTTTTCACAAAGGTGATTTCATCATCATTTTTCCATGCGGAGAGCATGAAGGGGCCGTTGGTTAAAAGGTCTCCTCCGTGGTCGGGGTGGGGGACCTCATCGCCGTGATAGGGGACAGGAAAGTAGGTGGTAAAGGAGACTAGCTGCAGAAAGTAGGGGAGGGGATGTTCAAGCTCGACTAGGAGGGTTACCTCATCGATCGCTTTGACCCCCACCTCATCGATTGAGCACTCCCCTTTTTTCGCCTGCGCTCCATTTTTCAAGGGGTAAAGGAGGTGGGCAGAGCGGGAGGCAAAGGAGGGGTCGAGGACCCTTTTCCAGGCCTGCTCGAAGTGGTAAGCGGTCAGCGGTGATCCGTCGGACCACATCGCCTCTTTGAGGGTAAAGATATAGTTTTTTCGATCTTTGGAGATTTGGATCTTTTCTGCTAGGGCAAGCGTTACGGTTCCATCTTCCTCTACGCGAGTGAGCCCCTCGTAGAGCATGAAAGAGAGCTGGACCGTTACCGGGTCGGTACTTTTTCGTGGGTCGGCGGTGAATGGGGTGTAGCTAAAGCTTATCCCGACCTCTTGGCGTCCCCGCTCTTCTTGCTTTTGGCAAGAGACAAGGGTCCAACAAAGAAAAAAAACAAACAGAAATTGCTTTACCATAGTGTACCTATGATAGAGCAACCCTTAGAAAAAGTCTAATCCTTAGAGACAGGGTAGAGGCTCGAGCTTGTCATAAGAGAGATAGGAGAAAGAAAGCGCTCCGATTGTTGCTGCCCAGATAAAGCTTGACTTCCAGCTGATCTGTTTGTCGGGAACTTCTTTGGAAAAAAGAATTGCCGGAAGGAGGATTCCTATTGCCATCGCTGCAATTAGAGCAGCGCGTTTTCTTTCAAAGCTTTCCTCTTTTCCTACAAGAGGGACACTTTTTGCTAGTAAATAGGTGAACCCCATCGCATTGGTGACCGGAATGGCCCCTCGCAAGATAGGAAAATTCTCGGCTTTGAGAGTCGTTGCAAGTTTGTAAGCAAACGTAAGGCCAAGGAGGGTAATTAGCTGAAGGATGGCAATGCTAAGTCCTTTCTCAGTCTCTTCAAAGAGGTTGTTAATGAGCGTGTTCTCTTTAGTGTTGTCATAGTTACGTGGTCTATCCTGAAGTTGCGCTCCAACCTTGTGAAAGAACTCTTCGTTGTCGTTGGCAATACTGGCAGAACAGATAAAGAATAAATAGTGGGTGACTGTGTCGAACCAGCTTTTTTTGTAAGAGAAGGTTCGTGAGCAGATTTGGGATAATACGAGGTTGCTAATAACTGGAATAAAGATGAGGTATCTTAGAGGTTCATCATTCTTAAAAAAGACCCCATTTTGTAACATATTGGTGACTATCCCAGCGGTAAGGCTTCCCACAACAGGGGTGATGAAAGAGGGGAAGCGCTCCCCAACGGCAGGGGTGACCTTACTGGCAGCGACGAGCATTGCCACGAGAGCCATATGGGTAGCCCCAGCAGCAATGAAGTTAGAGTAGTTAAGGTTCCAATCATCCGTTCGCTCCGAATAAGAGAGGTGGATGGAGGCCCCAGCAATGACTATCTGAGTAATGGGGGTGAGATGGTTATTAAGTTTTAGAGAGTAGAAGCGGGAGGCGATGAGATGGGTAAGGACTGTTCCACCAAGTGCTGGAAGCAAGTAAAGGGGAGCAGTAGCTACTCTAGCTATTAAGGTGTATTTGTCTGCATATTTACATGCATAACGTACTTCGATTTCTTGATACCAGCCAGAAGCGCGTATCTTGTGAGCAAGAGCATAAGAAGCCGCTGTTACCACTCCTGCGCAGAGTGGAGCCTTGAGGAGGAATTTGCTCCCTGCTAGAAGTTGGGATGATAGATTTCCTGGGATTCTTAGTACCATTATTGTGGCTCAAATAAAGTAAACTAGGGGTTCAATTTTTTCGTATATAGACTTATTTTTCTCTTCTATTTTATCAAGCAGACGGTAGGCTTCATCCTCTTTTTCACCTTCAAACAGTGCTTCTAGTGTACTAACGATTTCTTTTGTGGGTAGAGTAAGGAGATACTCTGTATTTTTAAGGAGATACTCTTCAGCTGTGCTATCATCTAATTCAGCAAGCTTATCTAAGTGGCCTTCTATCTTCTCTTCATATTCCTCCTCTTTCCGCATGCTTTGTTGGACTTTGTACTCTTCATACAGGAAGGGTACAAAAGAAAGCATTCCGATAGTTGCGGCGCAGCTAAAGCTTGACTTCCAGCTGACCCGTTTATCGAGAGCATATCTGGAAAGGAGAGTTGCTGGAAGGAGGGTCCCCATTGCCGTTGCTGCAATTATAGTAGCGCGCTTTCTTTCAAAGCTCTCATCCTCTCCTATAAGAGGAATATCTTTTGCCACCAAATAGGTGAATGCCATTGTTGCAGCGACAGGAGCGGCCCCTTGCAAGATAGGGAGCTTCTTAGCTCCAAGAGTTGCAAGTTTGTGAGTGACGGTGAGGCCAAGGAGGGTAATTAGCTGAATGACGGTAGGGGTAAGTCCCTTCTCAGCCGCCCAAAAGAGCTTAGCGGTGGACCTATTTTTTATTTTTCGTGTAGCCTTTTCCTCAAGGAAGTCTTCGGTATCTTTGGCAATAATGGCAGAAAAGATAAAGGCTAAATGGTGGGTGACTGTATCGAACCAGCTCTTTTTGTAAGAGAAGGTTCGTGAGCAGATTTGGGATAATACGAGGTTGCTGATAAGTGGAATAAGGATGAGATATCTTAGAGCTTCTTTATCCTTAAAGACCCCATTTTGTAACATATTAGTGACTATCCCAGCGGTAAGGCTTCCCACAACAGGGGTGATGAAAGAGGGGAAGCGCTCCCCAACGGCAGGGGTGACCTTACTGGCAGCAACGAGCATTGCCACGAGAGCCATATGGGTAGCCCCAGCAGCAATGAAGTTAGAGTAGTTAAGGTCCAGATCATCCGTCCGCTTCGAGTAAGAGAGGTAGATGGAGGCTCCAGCAATGACTACCTGAGTAATGGGGGTGAGGTGGTTATTAAGTTTTAGAGAGTAGAAGCGGGAGGCGATGAGATGGGTAAGGACTGTTCCACCAAGCGCTGGAAGCAAGTAAAGGGGAGAAACAAGCACCCTATCTCTCAAATCACTTTTGGTTGCACAATCTTTTACGGTGTCTTGATACCAGTCAGAAGCACGTATCTTGTGAGCTAAAGCATAAGAAGCTGCTGTTACCACTCCTGCGCAGAGTGGAGCCTTGAGGAGGAATTTGCCCCCTGATAGAAGTTGGGATGATAGATTTCCTGGGATTCTTAGCACCATTAGAATAACTCCTCGTGTGGTTGTTGTGATTGTTTTCTAGGAATATGTTTTGCTAACGCTAAAACCGCCAGTCCAAGAGCGCTATAACCAACGCTAGACTCCAAACTGATGGGTCTCCTTGAAAGAAGGGCCGGCGGGAGAATCGCTCCAAGCGCAAAGGCAAAGAGTCCGCTAAGGACTGTGGCGTGGCTATCCTCTAGGTTACATCTTTGTGCAACCGATTTTGCCGCCCAGTAGCTAGCTGCTGTCGTCAGCGCAACAGGAACAGCGTGATGGAGAACGGGGCTCTTAGCCTCCTGCAAGCCTTTCCAGCCTTTTCCAAGAAGACTTAAAACCATCGCTCCAGTGAAGGCAACCGCTAAATAAGCAAACCCAAGACCGAAGTAGATGATGGCCCGATCTTTCCAGTCTTGGGTGTTCTCCTCTATCCGGTCTTCAAGGTGGCGGATAAAAGCAAAGGTGGCTAGGGTGGCCAAGGCGCAGCCGATGGGGCCAGAAATGCCCACCGTGCGGTGGTGAGGAAGCTTCTTTGTGATCAAGCGGGTCAGCGACGCAGCAGCAAGCATTGGAAGGAGCGCGGTGACGATAGTTTTTGCGGCCCATCGATACCAGTTGTCTTCTATTGTATCAAGCTTGCTCACAACTTTCTCGTTAAGAGAGGGAAGGTCTGCTAGGGCATAGGCAGCTGCGCCAAGCGTTGCTGCGACACAAGAACGGATGACAAAGCCTTTGTTTTCTAAAAAGAGTTTTTTAGCGAGGTAGAATAGGTAAGAGACAGTGACTGCTATAGCAGTGGTTGTTGCGAATTCGTATTGAAGTGGATCTCCTCCGCGCGTTCTTGTTCTTAGCTCACATAATAATGCCAAAGTAGTGCCACTTAAAGCGCCCCAAACTGCTGCACTGAGGAGGCTAACCTCTCTTCCTGAGAAGTGTTTGCTAAAAGGTGAAGTAAGCAACATAGAGAGTAGGATAGAACGGACTATAATCGCGAGCAGACGTCCCTTTACCTTAGAAGAAGTAGTGGCTTCGGCAATAATCATCGTAGAAGCGATGACGTAGGTCGGAGGGATATCTGCCATGCAGGTAAAATTGCTTCTAGAAGGAACAAGGCTCCACGTCCACTTTCCAAACCGCGCGGCGATAGGGGAGAAGGGGGTGGGATCGATTTCAGAAACGAAGTTGCACAATCCCTGGGGAAGGGCAAGAGTGTACTTAACGCAGATGTCAAAAATATTTTGTCCTCTAACGAGAAAGCCGTAAACAGTATCATGTGGGTGGCGGACGCAGCTCCAGCCCCATTTTAGGGCGTCGGGGGTTTTGGCAAGCTTATTTCCACACCAGTCGATCACATTTTGGAACTCAGGCTTTGCCCACTGAAATCCTTTGTAGACACCAACCGCTCCTCCTGCTAGCGTGAGCATGCCCACCGCTATGAGGGCACCTTCTCCTTCCTTGGTTTGAAGAAATTTATTGGTAGGCGAGCAATACTTTTCTAACCGATTATCTTGCATTGAGGAACTTCCACGTACAACCACTTTTTTCACCAATCATTTTTTTGTTAAATTTAGGTAAAGAATATGAATAGGGGGAGAAAAAGTCAAACAAAAAATATCTTTTTAAAGGCTTTTTTCTCTAGAGGAAAACTCCCTTTGAGCGTGGGGAATAAGCTCAGGGTAGTGGGCTTCAAGCCAAGGAAAAAGTTTACTATGGATCCTTTTTAGCTCCACATTTTTGAAATAGTGAAAATCTTTTTTTGGATCGTGAAAAAAACCTCCCACATCAAGCTGAGTGGCCTGATCTTCGATAAAGCCAAAATTTCGGATTAGGTGGGGGTCTTTATCGCTAAAACCTTTTTGGGCCCGCTTTACAGCAAAGGCAATGAGAGAAGAGAGGGCCTTTTCTGCCTCAGCAAGCCTCCCCTCTTTTTTGAGCGTAAGGAGGTAGGTATCGGTTGGAATCGCCCTCTTTTGGACGATGAACTCGACCTCATCCAGGGGGATTCGGTGCTTTAAACCGATTCGGTCCTTGAAAGTGAGGGTCCGATCTATAGGAATTTTTTTATTGAGATGGACATAAAGGACTCCTGTCTCCTTCCGGAAGGTGGTATAAGCGGTCACACAGCTTTCAAAGGTCCTTCGGACAGTCCTCTTTTTTTTGGCTTTCCACCGCTCCCGTTTTTCCCTCCAAGGGGAGGGGAGGGGGATGTGGTTGGCAAGGGGGGTGAGACGCCACCTTTTATGTTTAAAAAATTTAATGACGTAGTTTCCATCTTCGCTCAAAAAGGCGTAGCTTTGAGAGCCGCTCGCTAGGTAGCTATAAGGCTGGCTGAGGGCAATATCAAGCTCTTCTAGGTCTTCAGCGGCAAAGGGGATGTCCCACTGAGGACTGTCAGATAAGCGAGATGTGATATTGACCCGCCCAAAGTCGTCGGTAAGAAAATGGGAGAGGCGATCAAGCCCCACGAGCCCACTGAAAATCAGTAAAATAAGTCCGAGTTTACGGGCGAGTGATCGCATCGAGCTCCTCCTTAAAGGGGGTGAGTAGGGTGGGGTGATGGTTTTCGATCCACCTTTCAAAGGTCCGGGTAATCCGGATCATTTCTGGGGCGTAAACCTCATGAGCTTTCTCTTCAGAAGCAAGGGAGAGGCGACCAAAGTCGATCTGAAAGGGGGCATCACCGATAAAACCAAAGTTGGTTTCAAAGTCGGGATCTTTATCAAAGAGTCCCAGATGGCACCGTTTCGCCGCAAGTTGAAGTAGAGCGCGGAGTCCCTTTTCGGCCCGCTTATTTTCTCCATTTTCCATCCAGCTATTAATCGCGCTATAGACAAGCTCTCCCCGTTTTTGCAACACAAACTCCACCTCGTCGAGATCAAGGGTGTGGTGTTTCCCAATTTTGTCGACGATGATCAGCTTCGCCCCAAGGTGGCTGGTTTTTGCCAAGTGGATATAGTGGAGCCCGGTCTCTTTCCGAAGCTTTTCATAGGCAAGGGCGTAACTGTCGAAGGTTTGCTCTAAGATGGCCCGTTTTTTGGCCCGTTTTTCTCCGAGCTTGCCAACCGAAGGGAGGAAATTTAGCCAGGGAGGGGTGCGCATATGTTGAAACTTAAAGAGTTTTAAAATGGTCTTTCCATCCTCGGACAAAAAGACGTAGGACTGGCTGCCCGAGTTAAAATAGTAGTAAGTTTGCTCTAAAAGGGAGGGGTCGGGGGATTCTTCGGTGTGCCACCGAGCATTGTCCCCAGGTGGGGCATAGACATTGACCATGGCAAACCCATCGGTCGCCCAGTGGCAAAACCGCTCAGTCCCAAAAAGAAGGGCGACAAAAAGGAAAACTTTCAGTAATTGCTTCATCAATGGAGTATTATAGCGGGAAAGGTATTTCTGAAAAGGAAAGTTGCAATTTACCTTCGTGAAAGGGTAAAATGGTATTTGATGAAAAAGCTCCCAATCGGCATTCAAAATATTGATAGAATCCTGAGTGAAGGTTATCTTTACGTAGATAAGACAGGCTTTGCCTTGAATCTCGTTCAGAATAGCAAGCACTACTTTATGTCTCGCCCAAGACGTTTTGGGAAGTCCCTTTTTTTGAATACCTTGATGGAAATCTTTAAGGGAAATAAGTCCCTTTTTAAAGGCTGCAAGATTTATGAAAGTGATTACAAATGGGAAAAACACCCCCCAGTTTACTTTGATTTTTCCAGCATTCCCAATCGGACCCCCGAGGTGTTTGAAACAGGGCTTAAGGAAACGCTTGCAGAAATTGCCGACTCGTTTGGGATCTCTATTACAGGATCGTCAGTTCAGCTTCTTTTGAAGAGTCTTGTAAAGGGTTTAGCAAAGAAAAATCGGGTTGTTGTCCTTATTGATGAATATGATCAACCGATCATTAATAATCTTAAGAATCCCGCTATTGCGGAGCAGAACCGAGATCTTTTGAAAGACTTTTTTGCAACCCTTAAAAGTTTGGACAAATATATTCAGTTTACATTTGTTACAGGTGTGAGCAAATTTTCTCAGGTCTCCCTGTTCTCTGGTCCTAATCACCTGTTGGACATTACGATGGACCCAGAATATGCAGGTATGATGGGATATACTGAAGAAGAGCTTAGGTATTATTTTGAGCCTCATATTCAAGAAATGGTGAGAGAGAAGGGAAATTCTAAGGACGAGGTGGTTAAAGAGGTCCGAACGTGGTACAATGGATACCGTTTTTCAGAAAAAGAGCTTTCTGTTTATAACCCCTATTCTACTCTCCGGTTTTTTCACGCAAAAAAGGCAGAGAGCTATTGGTATAGTAGTGGAACCCCCTCCTTCCTTATCGATGAGGTAAAGAAACATCCTCGAGATTTAGCCCCTCTTAGTGGAACTACAGCGTTAAAAAGTGCCCTTTTAGATATTAATGAGCTTACTGATGCTAACTTGACAGCGCTCATGTTTCAAACAGGGTATCTTACGATCCAAGATTATAGTACAAGTGGTCTTTACTATTTAGGCTTTCCTAACCAAGAGGTGCAGCAAGCCTTTTTTGGCTCTCTCGTTCATTGCTTTGCTCCCACGAATCGGGCTCTAGTAGCCGAATGTGAGGAGGCACTTGAGGCCCACGACCTAGACCTTTTTTTTAAACAGATTAAAGCGCTATTTGCCAGTTTTCCTTATCACCTTTTTTCTAAGGCCAATGAAAGCACCTACCAAGGGATGTTTTTGGCCATCCTTAAAGGGATGGGGTTAGACGCTGAAGCAGAGCGCTTGACTAATTTAGGACGGATCGATCTTGTTATTAACATGGGTAAAACAATTTTTATCCTTGAGTGTAAGTTAGATAAGAGTGCTGAAGATGCTTTGAAGCAAATTCAAGATAAAAAGTACTTTGAACGATGGGTCGAAACAGGAAAAAAGGTTATCCTTGTTGGAGTCAACTTTTCCTCAGAGGAGCGCAATATTTCTGAGTGGAAAAGCCATTTCTTTTGATTCTTGATTCTATTTAAGAAAAGGGGTAATCAGAGAAAAAGAGGTGGATGAAGTGAGAAAGCTGCTACTGATTTTAATGGGAATGACCTTTCTCTATGGGGTCGATAATATTCGGGTGGTCCCGGTAGACCCCAGCCCAGAATCGAATACAGTTGTCACCCGAATCATTTTTCCCCGTCCCCACGAGAATAAGAGGAAATCACCCATTAATGTGCAGCTACGGATCGAGGGGTTCCCTCTTGGGGTGATCACCCAAAACGATCGGGCAAAAGAGATCTATAATGATCCTGAAGGACAAGCCATCCACGTTCTGATCGACAATGAACCCTATCTCATCTACAACCAATCTTTTGAAGATTCTTTCGACGAAAACCGGGAGTACTACGATAAGATTGTCAGCTTTCATATCCCTTTTAATCTAAAGCCGGGACAACATATAATCCGCGCCTTCCCTGCCCGCTCTTATGGGGAAAGTTTAAAGGGGAGAGGCCCCTTTGCTGCTGAAGTGTTTTACTTCCAAGATCGGAAAAAATCAGATACGATGAATGTCGATCTTAAGGGCCCTTACCTTACTTATAATGAGCCACAAGGGCGATACCCCGCAAGTAAGTCAAATCCAGTCCTCCTCGATTTTTTGCTCTCGAACTGCGATCTTTCTTCCGATGGGTATAAAGTACGCTTAACCGTTGATGATCAAAGGATTGGTCTTCTTACAGATTACGTTCCTCACTATCTCTATGGTCTTTCCCCTGGAAAGCATACCGTTAAGCTCGAGCTTCTTGATAAAAGAGGGGCGCGGGTTCCCGGTTTTTTCAATGTGACAGAACGAGAAATCACGATTGATAATAATATCCCTCGCCGGCGATAATAAAGTCATGGCAAAGAAGGGAAAAAAGTCGGAGGAGATGACGATCGCCGACGCGGTCGACAATCTCTCGGGGATGGCCGAGCTCGATGCTCCTATCGATAAGGAAGGAGAGGTAGGGGTTAAGGGGAAGCTCAAAAACCTCAAAACTCTTAAGGCTGAAGAAAAAGAGGAACTTCTTTCCACCGTCAAGGGGACCTTTAAGACGGTCCATAAATATCTCAAACATGTCTACACCAAAGAAAAAGGGCAACTGCAAAGCCGCGAGATGCAGCGGGGGATCAAAGCGATCATGGTCTTGGCAGATGAGGCGGCCGATAAGCTTACCGCTTACACCACCCTTTTTAAATATACCTATGAAGAAGGTCAAGTCTTAGAGATTAAGGAGTATAAAGATCTCCAAAAGTTTTACAGCGACAAAATCTTAAAGCGGTTCCAAGAGGTTTTGGAAAAAGAGGCGGCGTGGCAAGAGGAGTGGGCAGAGACAGAAGAGGAAGAAATTGATATTGAGCGGCAGGGCTTAAAAGATCTCGATATGGTGAAGCGGGACAAGGAGTATGAGCTGCTTTATATCCGTCACGATGATGGAAAGCCCCTTTTTAATCGGAATCTTCTAAGACACATCAAGCTGGTGAGTGATTTTGATGAGGTGATCTTAGGTTTTGAGGGGGAAGATCCCCTTTTACAGGTTAATGTCCTTTTGGATCACGAAGCCCAAGCCGTTGCTGAAGAGATTCGGGAGATTGCCAAAGAAGAGCTGGGTGATTTTTATGCCGATGCCTTCCACAACAAGGAAATTCCCATTGTGGGCAAGGTGCTGAAGGTGACGATGTCGCTCATGCTTGCCTGTAATCCCCGTAATCTTCATGAGAATACTGCTGGGAAAATGTGTACCCGCTACCTCAAAGACTTTCACCGTTTTTTAAGAGAGATTCTTGCCTCTTCCGACTATCGGGAACTCATTGGCCATACCGCTGCCGAGACCGACCAGTTTACTCGCGCGGTTGTAGGTCTTATCCACGCTGTTTCCTACGCTTTTTTTACCCATAGTGGGAAAAAGCAGGAGATGCTTGACTATCTCCAGGGGCTGATCAAGCGGTCCTACGAGGAAGGCCCTCCTCCCACCAAGGAGGGAATCGATACCACGGCGCTTATGAGTGAGATCTTTGATCTTCACGATACGGTTACCACGATGCTGAAAAAATATCCGAGTGGTCCCCTCTTTAAGGTGCTCGATATTTTCCAAGAAAGAAACGAAGAAGAGGGGTTTGATCCCATTCGGCAGGGGAATGCTCCCTATTATCTCTATACCTTTTCATCGGCCCCTTTTGATGCCCAATGTCTCAAGATGCCTTGCCCCACTCTCCATTCTCACATCAACAAAGCTGAAGTGATCGATGAGTACAAAGGGTTTTTACGTCACCTAGGAGCCAAGCCTGAGCTCAAAAGACACCTCCATTTTAACCTCCAAGACCGGACCTCTTGGGAAGAAAGTGCTCGCTGTCTTGCCCTTGAGCATCTCCAAAACCAAGCCGAATTTTCTGAGCAAATTGTCTTCGTCACCCTCTCAAAAAAAAGTGACTTCTATTTTCAAGCCGAAGACTATCTTTCGATCGACAGTGCCAAAAACTTTATGAAGATCACCGAAGATCAGATTGCGAGCGCAGAGTCGTGTGGCTTTTATTTTCCAAAAGAGCTTTCCCGCAAAGAGCTTCTCGACTACACCAAGAAGGTCCTTCCCATCATCCACACCCATTTTTTCAAAAAGAAGGCCAAGCTGAGTCGAAAAGAAAGGCTCGATTTCATCGAGATTTTCTACCTCTTCTTCACCTTAAAAATTATGGAAATGGTCGAACCAGGAACGTTTACGTTTTCTTGTAAGGATGGTGTTGATATTGGGGCGACGGCTTCTGGCGCTTTTTTTGCTCTTACTAAGCTCCTTGGCAAAGAGGGGAGCTGGACCAAGGAGGAGCAAGACCACTTTCTTTGGATTTTGATGGGACCTGCCCTTGTCGTTCGAGAGCGGCTCGTCGATTACCAACGTTTTAGCCGGATGGCCAGTGCGCTCAGCATCCTCACCGCCATCCTTTCCAAAGACCGGGACAAAGTGGTGAAAGCGTTGCAGCCCCACTTCAGCGCAAAGTTTTTCCAGAAGTTTAAAAACGAGTTTTAGAGACAGTCTCTTAATTTAGGTCTAAGTCTTCAGGCATTAAGGAAAGAGTCTTATATTTTCCACCCATTTCTCTTAAAAGGGTTTGCCAGAGGTGCTCTGGAGCTGTTTCAAATAGGTGATGGCTTGAAGCAGGGCAGAGGAACCAGGCGCCATTGAGAAACTCTCTTTCTAGAACCCCAGAGGTCCATCCCCCATAGCCAAAACAGAGGAGGGTATGGGGAAACTCTTCTCCTTCTTGCACCATGTCGGAATCTCCATTGAGATAGACACCAGGGCAGATCTCTAAGCTGGTTTCGGCATCATGGCCCCCATTTTGGAGGAGCATGATTTGGTTGGGTTGATTGGGGCCGCCCGCCCGCATCTTCACATACTCAGAGTGCTCTTCGCTTAAGCCGAAAAAGCCCTCTTCCAAATCGATGTCGAGGGGCTTATTGACAATCAGCCCAAACGATCCCACGGGGCTATGGTCGCAAAGGAGGACCACGCTCCGATAGAAGATTCCAGCCCCAATATCGGGACTGGCGATCAGGAACGTTCCCTTTTTAAGCTCTGAGTAGGGGATGTGGTTCATGGACACCTCTTTCCCTTCCCCATAGCACACCGACAAATATTCGCCCACCCCTGTCTGTATCTATTCCCAAAAAAAAGATCAATTATCCCACAACTTGTGAGATTCTCTGTAAAATTTCTTTTTGAAATAAATACCTGTTTTTGGTATATTTGTTCTTGATGAAAAGATACCCGATTGGATAAGATGAAGTGGACAGTAGAATTGACTGGTTCGGCTTGTAAGCAGCGAAAAAAGCTACCGCAAAAGATTCAAGCACAATTAGATCTTTTGGCTAAGGAAATAGAGGTCTTAGGACCTATCCGGAAAAATTGGAGGAATTTTAGTGCTCTTAGGAAAAGTCGAAAGGTTCCATCAAATGCATTCCACTGCCATATTAAAAAGGGTAATCCTACTTACGTAGTTTGTTGGAAAGTCATTGAAAAAGCAAGAAGAATTGTAGAGGTATATTATGTCGGCACCCACGAGAAAGCGCCCTATTAGAAAGAAGGTAAGCTTTAAAAAAAGAAAGAAAACTTCTAGAAATACTCCTTGGAGGAGGGCTGCGAAGGATGAGCTAAAAAAATATTCTGAGGGTGGTTTAATGCTTCGTGGATGCAGACATAAAGAAGAAATGACCCAAAAAGAGCTTGCTGAGGTGCTGGATATAAGCCAACATCATATCAGTGAAATGGAAAATGGAAAGCGTCCCATCGGAAAACAGATGGCTAAGCGTTTAGCAGCTTTTTTCAAAACAGACTATCGTATCTTTCTCTAATTACTTGGCCCGGTATTCGTCAGCTGTTCGTTATAGAGCTTGAGGTTGTCGTAAAGAGCTTGTGAGCGACGCATCAGCTCAGCAAAGTCCTTTTGAAAGGATTTGGAATCAAGTGTCTTAGGGTTGTTTTCGGCCCGATCAATGAGCATCGAAAGGCGGGACATTGAAGTGTTGATCAGATCGACCTCTTTGTTAAAGTAGTCGCGGAAATCCTCGGGAGTATTCAAGGCATTGAGCATGGTTGCTTGCTTAAGGCGGGTCCGCTGCCACTCTTTGTTAAGGTTAAAGAGGAAACCATAGTGGTTGACATCATTCATCGTTGTGTTGAGTTTGCTTAGGATTGCTGTAACGCGGAGATAGGTATCGGTATCCATGAAGAGCTTGCCGAGAGTTCCCTCACCATTAGCAACATTATGGGCGATTTTGTCGATGTCGTAGCTTGCTTTTTTTGCATTTTTCATTGTGATGCCAAGATTATGGAAGAGATCATCGCTATGCATTTGGTCAAGAGCAAAATGGACATCTTTCATCGCAACGGAGAAGTTATCGACCCCTCGCTTGACACTGTCAACAAGGTGGTTTTGGTTTACCTCGGCTAAAGTGATGGAGGCCTCAGTCATCGCATCATCGAAAGAGCGGATGGCGGCGCCGAGCTCATGTCCATTTTGATCGATCCAGGCGACCACTTTATCGAGGGTCTCTTCGACCTTATCGGAGAGTTGCGAGAGCTCATTGAGGGCACTCTCGAGAGGATCGACCGACTCGGCATAGATAGGGGTTTTTGAGGTGATGAGGGCAGGTTTAACCCCTTTGGGTGGAGAGCGGGGGATGATTGCAATCGATTTTTCTCCGAGAAGGCCTGAAGTTTGGACGGTGATTTCATCAGTATTGTAGACCTTCACGCTCGAGTCGATATGGAGGATTAGCTGATAGAAGTAGACCTGACCCAGCTCATCGGTTGGCTGCTCGCGGGCATGGGGGATTTGTTGGATGGCGGTCACCTCTCCGATTGGCTTTCCGGCAAACATGACCCGTGTTCCTAAAGAGATCCCATTGACATTGGAGAAACGGACGATCAGTTTTTCCTTTCCGTCGCCGACGCTTGGCTCAAGGAAGAGGATGATTCCCACGACAAGGGCGCAGGCGACCACCACAAAAAGGCCAATGAGCATGTTCTTCATATAATCGATCATCTTCTTTTCCTCGGATCCTCTGAAATTGTTTTTCGTAAAAACGCAATAATTGGGTCATCGATCTCTAAAAAGGGATCTGGTTTGTCTATATAGGCGATTTTCCCTTCTTTGTGAAGGGCTAACCGATCTCCGACGAAAAGGGCGGAGATAATATCGTGGGTGACTACAATACTGGTCGCCTTGAGCTCTTCTTGGGTTTTCACAATGAGTTCATTAATTTGCATGGCCGTAATCGGATCGAGCCCTGTCGTTGGCTCGTCGTAGAGGAGATACTCAGGACGGTAAACGATGAGACGGGCAAGCCCTGCCCGCTTCCGCATCCCTCCTGAAAGCTCTGAAGGCATTTTCTTTTGCGTTCCCTCGAGATCAACCATTTTGAGAGCTTCGTTGACCCGATCTTGAACCTCACTTTTCGGCAATTTTTCATGTTGTTTGAGATAAAAAGCGGTATTTTCCTCGATGTTCATCGAGTCGAAGAGGGCAGCGCCTTGAAAGAGCATTCCCATGTTGCGGGTTGCAGCATAGCGCGCTTCTCCTTGTAAGTCAGAAATGCGGACTCCATCGACCTCGATGTGTCCCTTGTCGGCATGGGAGATCCCAATGATATGTTTGAGAAGAACACTTTTTCCCACTCCTGAGCGCCCTAAAATGACAAGCGTCTCTCCCTTGTTGACCTTGAGGGTTAGCCCACGCAGCACCTCATTTCCTTCATAGGCTCTCCAGAGGTTGTGGATGTCGATCATGAGAACCACCCCGTCGCGTTTTGGAGCATGTTAAGACCCAAGGTGATAAGGAAGTTGGTAAACAAAATAAAGGTATAGCAAATGACCACACTATTGGTGGTTGCCCGACCGACCCCTTCGGCTCCTCCCGAGGTGTTCATCCCTTTAAAGCAAGAGATGGTTACAATGATCATCCCAAAAACAAAGGCTTTAACGATCCCGATCAAGAGATCAAAGTTGTTGATATAGATCGGCATTGGATCAAAATAGGTGGTGGGGGGCATTTTAAAGTAAAAGATCGAGATGAGATAGCCCCCGAAGATTCCCATAAAGATGCTAAAAACGGTGAGTAGCGGCATCATAAACATTCCCGAGATGAAGCGGGGAGAAATGAGGTATCGGTTGGGATCAACCGCCATCGATTCTAGTGCATCGATTTGTTCGGTCACCCGCATCGTTCCCAGCTCAGCGCACATCGCTGCCCCAATGCGTCCCGTTACCATAAAGGCGGTCAGGACCGGCCCTAGCTCGGTGATCATCGCTTTGCCAACCATTAGTCCCGTTGCCCCCGCCAGCCCCTTATCGCTGAGCTGAAAAAAGGATTGCGCGGCCAAGACAAGCCCTGTTGAAAACCCGGTCATTGCCACTACTGGTAACGATAGAACCCCAATGTTATAGAGTTGCTCTCGAATAAGGGCCCAACTCGGCGGACGTTTAACGGTTGCAGTGGCAACCGCCCAGATAAGCAAGGCATACTCACCCGTTGCTGCTAAAAAGTTCAGCTTTTGAAAGAGGAAACTTAGGAGGGGTTGCCCCTTGTTTCCTCGAATGTTTCTCGCTTCTGACATGCTCATCTTAATTCCATCTTAGTGTATCGATCTTTTTTTTAATAGAGGGGACTTACAACCTTGTTTTAATATGGAGAAATCGGTACAATCAGAGGGATGAAAAAACTCCCTATTGGCATCCAAAGTATCCGTGAAATTCTTGAAGAGGATCAGGTCTATGTTGATAAAACAGGGTTTGCTAAAGAGCTTATAGACAGTGGAAAACACTACTTTATCTCTCGTCCTAGAAGGTTCGGAAAGTCTTTGTTCTTAAATACCTTAGAAGAAATTTTTAAAGGGGACAAAAAACTTTTTAAAGGGTGCCAGATTGCTGAAAGTGATTATGATTGGCAGACCTATCCTGTCCTTTCTTTTGATTTTTCTAGGCTAGCAGCGGGAAGTGGGCAAGAGCTTCAGATTAGTTTGCAAGAATCAATCATCAAGATGGGGCGTTCTAGAGGGATTACTCTAGAAGGCTCTTCGATGCAAATCCTTTTAGAGACCTTGATCGAAGAGCTTGCTAAGAAAAACCGAGTTGTTATTTTGGTCGATGAATACGACAGTCCAATTATTAATAAGTTAGATCATCTAGAAGTTGCGAAAAATAACAGAGATTTGCTTAAGGACTTTTTCACAACTCTAAAAAGTCTCGATAAGTATTTGAAGTTTACTTTTGTGACGGGGGTGAGCAAGTTTTCCCAGGTTTCCCTTTTCTCAGGTCCCAATAATCTGACCGACATTACGATGAACCCCAAGTATGGCGACATGATGGGGTATACAGAAGAAGAGCTAAAAGCAAATTTTGTTTCCCACCTTGAAGCGCAGAAAGGGCCTTTAGAAGAACTTCGCCACTGGTATAATGGCTATAAATTTTCCGATCGAGATATTTCGGTCTACAATCCTTACTCAACGCTTCGTTTTTTAAGCGAAAAGAAGGCAAAAAGCTACTGGTATGGGACAGGAACTCCCTCCTTTCTTATCCATGAGCTCCAAAACCACCCTCAATCTGTTGTTCCCTTAAGCGGAGCAACGGCTACGGAGAGTCAACTAATGGATATCAGCAGCTTGAGTCATATTGACCTCACTGCGCTGATGTTCCAAACGGGATACCTGACAATCCAAAGCTACAGCGCAGCTTCTAATCGTTACCAGCTGGGCTTTCCCAACCAAGAAGTGAGAGAAGCATTTCTTGAGTCACTCATTCACCATTTTGCAAAGATCAATCCCACTCTATCCACCCGTTGCCAAGAACTTCTTGAGAAGAAAGAGCTTGCTTCTTTCTTCAAACAAATAAACGCCCTCATAGCGAGCTTTCCCTACCAACTTTTTGTTAAAGCAACCGAAGCTACCTACCAGTGCATCCTTCTTGGTCTTCTCAAAGGGATGGGGCTTGAAGCGGTTGCAGAGGGGATTACAAATAAGGGGAGGACCGACCTTGTGATCCACCTTGAACAAATGATCTACCTCCTAGAACTCAAGCTAGACAGCACCTCCGACGCAGCCCTTTCCCAAATCCATCAAAAAGGGTACTTTGAGCAACAGACCCAAAAGGGTAAGGAAATCGCTCTTGTCGGGGTGAACTTTTCCTCAGAATCTCGCAACATCGCTGCTTGGAAAGGGGAGCTTCTCTCTGAATCGGGACAAAAACTTAATGAGCTTTAAGTTTATCTAGAATTGTAGAAACGATTTCCTCAATAGAAGAAGACACATCGATGACAAGGGCGTCGGTCGGTTCTTCGAGCGTTTCAAATTGACTTCTTAAGAGTTTGGGATTGAAGAAGTGTCCTTTGCGCGCTTTCAGCCGTTTCCGAATCAGCTCAGGGGTTCCCTTAAGGTAGATAAACTGAACATCTGGGGAAACTTTCAGGGCTTTGCGATAGGATGCTTTGAGGGCAGAGCAGGCAAGAACCAGGGAGGACTCTTCTTTTAGAAGCTTTGCCAAAGCTTCTAAAAAGGGACGGCGATCTCTATCAGTTAGTGGAATGCCCTGAGCCATCTTTTCCTTGTTGGCTTCAGAATGGAAGAGGTCTCCATCATAGAAGGGAATCTCCAACTTTTTAGCAAGGGCTTTGCCCACCGCGGTCTTCCCACATCCCGAAACTCCTACCAGTACAAGACGCATAAAAAAGCTCCCAAGAGTGATTCTTGGGAGCTTAGTCGATCACCGATAATGGTGTAAAGCTTCTTAAGCTTTTCCTGTGAGCATTTCGCCTTGGATTCTTAAGAGCTGTTGCAGTGTGCTTCCTGTTTCTGAGACCAGTTGTTTTGTTGAAGATTGATCACCTGTACTATTTTGGTAGTTGGATGTAAACTCTTGGGTTTTTTGCTGAAGAAGGGCTCCTTCAATTCCCACCTCTTGTCCAGTCACCTCTCCAAGATTTTTCATCATTGAATTACAGCCATCTTTTACTTGAGGGGCAACTGTTTTAACTCCAGTTTCTAAGATACTTTTCCAACCTTTCCCTTCTAAGAACTGCTTTAACCCCTCATTCTTCAAAGCAAACTGAAGACCTGGCTCAGCAAGAGCTCCAGCAAGAGCTCCAGCTTGGAAGAGCCACACCTTTGCTCCTTCTAGGTTATCCTTCCCTTTTTCGGAGTTTTTTGACATCCGTTTACTCCAGTATTCCCACTCTTCTTTCGTCGACTTGCTCACATCTTTTCCCATTTTTTCAAGATCTTGAAATGCCAGAGAAACGGTTCTCATTATTTTAAACGTGAGAAACATGAGGTTTTTGGCCCCTGTGTGGTCTTCTCTTTTGACCTGTTCCGTATCCTTAGCTTCTACAGGTTGCCCGGTAGAAGGGGTCACCACAGGACCTTTGTTTGCTTCTATACCAAGCTCTGCAGGACTTTTAGTTTCTTTGACAGCTTGAGCTTCCATAATTTTTTCCTCCTAATTTAACCTTTATCTTTTCCTTGAACAATTTGGCTTTTAATACGGTTCTCGACATCTAAAAGCCTTGTCATTGCAGACATCAGCTTCCCAATTTCATCCATTTTAAAGCCTCCTGCAAGTTTCCGCCTCTCTTGTGAAGCGGTTTCTCTTTTGAATTCAAGTCTAGTGTTTTTAGCTTGAAGCGCATATTCTTGAGCTCTCACCGCCATATTTTTTTTATTGACCAGATACTCAGAAAAACTCATAGAGGTTGTCCAAGCACTTGAAGCGATTCGAGGAAGTTTACCATAGAGGACCGAAAACCCTTTGGCTCCCCCATACCCCGATACAACAGCTCCTAATAGTTTGGTGAGTGCAACTACTTTATTTTCTCCAAAAAAGTATTCCCAGAGCTTAGCCCCCATGTTGAGAGCACTTCCCGTAAACATGGCTGCGCCATATTTTTGCACAAGCACGTTTCCTGTTGCAGTTCCTGCAGCGGTCAGTGCGGCTCCTCCCAAAAGACTCAAGGACATTCCAAAATATTCAAGGATTTGCTTTCTAAATCCCCAAACATCAAAATCCTTCCTGTTTGCAACCATTTCTTCAATCAAAGCAAGCTTTTCTTGATGCGCTTTTTTGCGTGCCGCATAAGCAGCATCAAAAAGCTCTAGATTACTCAATTGCACTCGCTCATTTAACTGGTATACCGCTTCAAGCACTTTGGCGAGAGTAACCCCTCCAATACTTGGAAATTTGTCAAACGGGCTTTCAGGTTTTTTGGCTCTGTATAAGCTAGAGCGATTAAAGTCGATTTCAGCCCCTTTTTCGGGAAGCTCGCTTAAAGCCGCAAGCTGGGGAAAAAGCTCACCCGTATGCTTGCCTCCTACCTCCTTCTCAAAAGTAGGGGACGCCTCTTTGCTGCGGCTAGGGGCCAGCCCGCCTCTAGGAAGTGGGGGAGTGAGGGGATCTACCCTCGTTTGGTTAATTTGACTTGATTCAGCTGGCATTTTACTGTCCCTTGAGCTGTTGTGCTCGTCTTTCTAGTCCCCTTAAGTAGGCTTGCAACGTTCTATTGAGCGCTTCAAATTTTGCAAGGTTCAAATTAAAATCACGAAACATTTCATGAGTGATTTTTTGAAGCTCTGCTTTAAGATCAGACTCCATATTCCCTATATGAGAAAGGAGTTTTTCTAGATCGACTTTGCTATAAGTTTTAAGCTCTTCTTCTGTAAAAGGGGCATCGGGCTCCTCTCCCCGAGCAATCAGGTGGTCATTATGAACTTTTTGAAATTCAGAAATTAGCTTATGATATTTTGAAAGATCATAAGTATTGTCTTTCTTAAGCTCCCCCTTTTCATCTACGGTGTTTCCTTCGGGGTACTTTGACTTAAGGGTGCTAAGTTCTGTTTTTAAATGACGTACCGCCCCACCAAGCTTTGTCGAAAGCTCATCCACTTCTCGACTAATTTCTTTATAGTGCTCAGTATCGTTTGCATCGTGGACCAGCCCACAGCCAACGATCTCGGCTCCTAAATTTATCTCAGACATACCATCAACCTCTCAAATTTATTCTTCCCTTTTGGTAGGCTCCATCCCACCTGCAAACAAGATCATATTGCAAAACGGTTTTTTGATCTATCTAAAAAATAATTTAAAAAGAGGGGGAGGCATAAACTATTTATGATGAGAGGAATAATTTTTATTTAAAAAAATCTCTTTTCGTGTAGAATCATTTTTATGCCTTCAGAAGTGTGTTTAAGCGCAAAAGAAATATTTGAAAACTCGCAAAAAGTGATCCCCGGAGGGGTCAATTCTCCCGTCCGCGCCTGCATGGGTTTGGGGGTTATTCCCCCCATTATCGAGCGGGGAGAGGGGGACACGATTACCGACGTAGAAGGAAAAACTTTTATTGACTACTGCATGAGTTGGGGCGCCCTTCTCCATGGACATGCCCATCCAGACATTGTTTCACAGGCGCAAGCCCAAGTCGCTCGGGGAAGCTCTTTTGGGATCCCAACAGCGATAGAAGAAAAGCTGGCGCGAAAACTCGTTGAGGGGGTCGCTGGTCTCGAGCAGGTCCGCTTCGTCTCCTCGGGAACCGAAGCGACGATGACGGCGGTTCGCCTTGCGCGGGGACATACGGGACGCTCTTTGGTGATTAAATTTGAAGGAAACTACCATGGCCACGCCGATATGGGGCCGACTCGAGTCCTTCCCTACAACGATGTTGAGGCATTTCGGGAGGTGATAAACGAGGAAGTAGCGGGGGTAATCGTCGAGCCGATCGCGGCCAATATGGGGGTGGTTCCTGCGACCAAGCGCTTTTTAGAGACGCTCCGGAAAGAGACAAAGCGGGTGGGCGCTGTGTTGATTTTTGATGAGGTGATCAGCGGCTTTCGCTCTCAGTTTGGGGGAGCAGAGGAGGTGGCTGATCTGAGCTGCTTTGGAAAGATTGTGGGGGGAGGTTTCCCAGCCGCCGCCTTTGGTGGAAAACGGGAGATCATGCAAAAACTGGCGCCGGTGGGAAAAGTTTTTCAAGCTGGAACCTTGTCGGGGAACCCAGTGGCGATGGAAGGGGGACTTGCTGCTCTTGAGCTAGCAAGTGCGCCCGGCTTTTATGAAGAGCTTAAGCGCAAAGGGGAGATCATTACGAAACCGGTCCAAGAAGCAGTAAAAGGGGGGTGTCTTCAAGAGGCGGTCGGAATGTTTACCCTCTTTTTTGGTCCCGAAAAGGTAGAACGATTTGAAAAGCTCGATCAAAAACGGTTTGGGGAGTACTTTCGCTTTATGTTGGAGCGGGGAATTTATGTTTCACCCTCTCCTTACGAGGCATGCTTTATCTCGATGGCCCACACCGACGCCCACTTGGAGCAAACAAGAGATGCAATATTGGAGTTCTTATGTGGCTAAAGCTTTTTCTCCTTTTCTCTTTTTCGTTGTTTAGTCATGAGACCTATCTGAGCATTCAGGGGTATGCGGATCAAGCGATGATTGCTCCAATGGAAAAGGAGGTTGAGGGAAGTCAAAATCTTGTGATTCGGGTCAATTCATCCTCGGGCGATTTTGATGAGGTCCTTTCTTTAGCGCAGGAGATTCATCGGGCAAAGCCCTTTGTCACCGTTTACATTCAGGGAAAAGCGGTCGGACCAGCAGCAATGATCCCCTTTCTTGCTGACGAGCTGATCGTCACCCCCTTCGCCGCGTGGGGCGATATCCCCTACGGGGTTAAAAACCCAGAAGCTCCTGAAAAGGTACGGGCAATCGTCCAATCGCTTGTCGACAAAGGAAAAAAACATTTCGAGACGTTATGTACCCTTGCTGATGCGATGGTCGACCCCCATCATCAACTTGGAGGGTTCGATCCCCTGATCCTCAATGTAGAAAAGATGGAGTCGCTCGGCCTTGTTAGTGGTGTCCTGTCTGATGAAGATTTTTTGGCCACCTATACCGATGCCCCTCGAGAAGACAACCTCTCTGAGGTGATCACCTATAGCGATACCGAAGAAAATTTGATTGGCTACATCTCGATCGAAAAAGAAAGAGCGATCGATCAGTCGACCTATATCTATGTAAAATTTGCCTTAAAAGAGTTTATCGAAAAAGGGGTCCGCTTCGTTGTCCTCAATCTCAACACTCCCGGTGGAGAGGTCTTGGCCGCTCTTAAAATTGTTGACCTTTTGCAAAAACTCGATATCCAGCACCACATTCCCGTCATCGCTTTTATCGATGATTGGGCGGTGTCGGCGGGGGCCATGCTTGCCTATGGCTGCCGCTTTATCGGGGCGCAGCCCCAATCGCTTATGGGAGCTGCCGAGCCGGTCATCATGGGGAAAGAAGGGAAGATGGAGAGCGCTTCCGAAAAGGTCAACTCAGCCCTTCGCGCCGAATTTGCAAACCTGGCAAGTTTTTATGGGCGAGATCCCTTGATTGCCGAGGCGATGGTCGATAAGGATTTGATCTTGGTGTGGCGTGACCACCAGGTAGTGCAACTTCGAAGCATGGATGAGATAACGGGGGACGATATCATCATCACAGAAAAGGGAAAGCTCCTCACCTTAAATGGAAAAGAGCTCATGACCTTTGGGGTTGCCGACTTTCAAGTTCCAATTGTGCCCCTTCCTCCTATTACCAATGAAGAGCAAAAAAAGGGGGTGTGGCCGGCCAAAAAGAGTCTCGTTTTTCAGCAACACTATCTCAAGCACATTCCTCACGCCATTATGATCGAATATAAAGACTGGAGGGTCGGTTTCTTTAGTCTCTTAACCCATCCGGTCATTGCTTCTCTTCTCTTTATGGGACTCATCATCGGCCTTTATATCGAGATTAACACCCCCGGATTTGGAGTCCCTGGATCGATTGCTCTTGCTTGTCTTGCCCTCATCCTCCTTTCGAGCTTTGCCAGCCACGCCTTTAACTGGATCGAAATCATCATTCTCTGCGCAGGACTGATCCTTTTAGCCCTCGAGCTCTTTGTGATTCCCGGTTTTGGGATCACCGGCATTCTTGGGATTATCTTGACGATTATCGCCCTTTTTGCTTTAATGCTTCCAGGGATCGATCGACTGAACTTCCTAGATCCCGAAACATTTAGGTTGGTAGGAATGGCATTTGCTGAAAGACTTGCGTGGCTGTGTGGGGGACTCCTCGTCGCTATTGTGATTATTATTCTCCTTGCCCGCTTTTTCTCTCACCGCTACTTCCGTTTTTCAAAGCTCGTTCTTAAAGGGGAGCAGGAAGGGTATGTTGCTGGTATTCCCCAAGGGGAGATGCCTGAAAAAGGGGCCCACGGCGCTACCTTTACCCCGCTCCGCCCCTCAGGAAAAGTAGAGATCGGCGGAAAACTTTTCGATGCAGTCACCCTAGGGGGCTTTTTGGAAAAAAACAGATCGATTGAAGTGGTTCGTGTTGAGGGGAGCAAAGTGGTTGTGAAAGAAGGTGAAAAATGATCATTGCCATTGGGATAGGCCTCATAGGTCTTTTTCTCATCTATCTCGAGTTTTTTGTTCCTGGAGGAATTTTAGGAGCTTTAGGAGGACTTGCCTATGCCGCCTCCCTAATTATTTTTGTTTGGGTTTCTCAAAGTAGCATCACCTCTCTTATCTATATTATTCTAATGATCCTCCTTCTCATTGCTACGGTCAAATTTTCCCTATGGAAGGTGAAGCAAAAGCCGGCCCTTTTTGCGAAAGAAGAGCAGTCGGGCTATTTTGCTTCCAGCTACGATAAAGAGCTGATTGGAAAAGAAGGGACTGCGCTTACAAACCTAAATCTCTCGGGTCATATCCTCGTAGAAGGGGAGCGTTACCAAGCGGTTTCAGAAAGTAGTTACATTAAAAAGGGAGAATCGATTAAGATTACTGGGGGCGAAGGAGCCCGCTACACAGTAAGGAGACTTTAATGGAAGGCACATCGCTTGGAATTTATGCCCTGATTATTCTACTTGGAATCGTTGGGCTCATTTTTATTATCATCTTAGGAAAATATATCAAACTCTGGTTTCAGGCCTTTGTTTCGGGAACCCCCATCTCTCTTTTCAATATCATTGGGATGAGCCTAAGAAAAATCCCTCCCCAGATCATCGTTAATGCCCGCATTAATTCTTATAAGGCAGGGCTTAAAGACATTACCGTTTCCGATTTGGAAACCCACTTCCTAGCAGGGGGGCGGGTCTTAGAGGTCGTTCGGGCGATGATTGCCGCTCAAAAGGCGAATATCCCCCTCGACTGGCGGCAAGCCACAGCGATCGACTTAGCAGGGCGTGACATCTTGGATGCGGTCCGCACCTCGGTTAATCCGAAGGTGATCGACTGCCCCAGCCCCGACATTAGCATGTCAATCACTGCTGTTGCTAAAAATGGAGTGCAGCTCCTTTGCCGCGCTCGGGTCACGGTCCGCACAAACATCCGCCAACTTGTTGGAGGAGCGACCGAAGAGACAGTCATTGCCCGTGTAGGTGAGGGAATTGTGAATGCGATCGGTGCCTCTGACACCCATGCCGATGTTTTGGAATCTCCTCAGCTTATTACCCAGCTTGTTCTTGAAAAAGGGCTTGATGCCCAAACCGCCTTTGAAATCCTTTCGATCGATATTGCTGACATCAGCGTTGGGAAAAACATTGGGGCAGAGCTCAAGATTCACCAGGCCGATTGTGATAAACAAGTTGCCCAGGCCAAAGCCGAAGAACGGCGGGCGATGGCCGTTGCTGAAGAGCAGGAAAACCGGGCCAAAGTCGTCCTTGCAGAGGCTGAAATCCCCAAGGCGATGGCCGAAGCCTTTCGTTCGGGCAACCTAGGAGTTTTGGACTACTATAAGATGAAAAACGTCCAAGCCGACACCAAGATGCGCAACGCCCTTTCCGATTATGACGATGAGGACAAAGATCGTGGAAGAAAAAAGTAACTTTGATGCCTTCTATCCCTTCATCATCATTGTCATTATAGGGCTCGTCAATTTTTTAAAAAAGCGGGCGGAACAAAAGAGAAAAGAGGCGAATGAGCGTCCCACTATGAGGATCCGCCCCCCAGACCCTCAGCCATCTGCCACCCCCCGTCCTGCTGCCCCAAAAAGGGTTGCACCTCCAAAAGAAGTAATGCCCCCTCCTCCAAAAAGGAGGGTTCCTCGCATTGCTAAACTTGTGGGAGGGCTCCGCTCAAAAAAAGAGCTTGTTTTGCTATCAGAAATTATAAATTCTCGTCTTTCTCGAGATAATCTAGAGAGGTGATTTTCCGCACCTCAAGCTGCGACTCGGCGATCAGCACCTGCTTTCCACTCACTTCGATTAGATAAAGCATTGACTTGGGGCTTAAAGGACGTTTTTCCAAAATCTTGACCGATTTTAGAACATTGAAGGTTTTAAGCCTTCCGTGAGAAATCTTTTTGAACATCCAGATCGTTAAGATGATCAGGACAAGAAGGCCGACGAGGACGACAATGGTTTTGATAAAGGCCGCCTCATAAGATTCGGTTGTCTCATGGACTTGGGGAGGGGTCACTACCTCTTCCTCCACCACGTGGGGAGGAGGGGGCTCCGGAGCCTTTTCCTCCGCAAGGAGAGGGACAAAAAAAAGGATCAAAAAAAGTTTCCAAGCCATATTGAATCATTCTGGTGCAAAAGAGGATTTTTGTCTATACTGGTCCCTATGACAGAAGAAAAACGGCAGCTAATCGACCTAGCCCTTCAAGCGGGGCGCCACTATGAAAGTCCTCAAACGGGGCTCATCCACTTTTGCTATGAGGATGAAACCTCTCGCGAGACGGTCCCTTTTTTTGAGAATTTTTGTTTTTGCCTGGCATTGCTTCGCACCTTTGCCAAAGACAATGTCGAAGAAGCTAAAGAGCGGCTGGAACGTCTTTTTGCTTTTCAACTTGAAGAGGGAAATTTTCCAACCTATCTCCATCAGTATCCGCGAAAAGGGTGGTCGAGCCGCTCTTTCTTCCCCCTCCAGCTTATTAGTAAGCACTTCCCCTTTATTAAAATTAATCCCGGTCTGTCGCCACCCCGTCCTAAAAAAATCACCTCTTCAAAAGAGGCCGCTTTAGAAGCGCTCTATCTTCAACTGGAAGATAAACCACTCCACACTTTAGCTCCCTATTGGGATCCCCAATACCATCTTTACGCCGGTCCTCTTACGGAGGAAAAGCAGCGAGGCTCTCTTCCCGATCTCACCCTCTTCGATCTTTTTATGGCAAATGCCACCCGCACCTTTACCCCTCGGATCTTAAAACCTCATCCGGTCCACTTGCAAGCGGCCCTTGTGTTTCCCACCGAGGAGGTTCATTGCTTGCCCACTAAAGGGGAAAGGATTGTGTGGCAAGAAGGGGACCATCTCCACACCCTTGTTTGTGATAAGAGCCTTGAAGGGGACCATATTGTTTATCCCGAAGAGGTTCCTGATGAAAAGAAACGGACCGAACTCAACTTTTATGTCGACCACCACCCTGATCTAGAGATTCGTATCAATGGAGAAAAGGGAACCGTTTTTAGATTGGGAGATCGGGTGACGATTCACACCCCTAACCACACCCAAGTTCTCGTCCTTAAAAAGGTCGAAGGAGAGGGGGATTTTCTAGGGCACATTAGTCGAGGGAACCGCCCCTCACAATTATTAAAAGGTGATTTTACCGCCTACGACTGGAGGATTAGCTTGCGTACCCTTCGGCGGAGCTCTAGGTTAAAGCTTCTTCTTTTTCTGGAGCAAGAGCAGGGCTGTCAACCGCCACTCCCATCGCATGCATCCCATTGTCCACATATAGCGTCACCCCAGTAATTGCAGAAGCTTTGGGGGAGAGGAGGAATGCCGCCGCATTACCGATTTCTTCAGCTTGAAGATCTTTTTGAAGGGGAGCATTGTGGTGAGCATATTCGATCATCGCCCCGATAAAGCCAATGGCCCGTGCTGCCCGACTTCCCAAGGCGCCTGCAGAAATAGCGTTGATCCGAAGACCCCACTTTCTTCCTGCTTCCCAGGCGAGGGTCCGGGTGTCACTTTCAAGAGCTGCTTTTGCCGAGCTCATGCCCCCTCCGTAACCGGGAACGGCCCGCTCAGAAGCCAAGTAAGTAAGATTAATCGCAGATCCCTTCTCGTTCATAATAGGGCCAAAATATTTGACCATACTAACAAAAGAGTAGGCCGAAGCGCTGACCGCTGCCAAATAACCTTGTCGCGAAGTTTCGAGTAGAGGTTTTTTCACCTCAGGACCGTTAGCAAGGGAGTGAACGATGAAGTCGATTTTTCCAAAATCTTTTTCCACCTGAGCAGCGACTTCAGAAACGGTATAGCCCGAATATTGCTTGTACCGTTTGTTTTCCTTGATCTCTTCAGGGACCTCTTCGGGGGTGTCGAAGCTCGCATCGATCGGGTAGATTTTGAGGTAGTTCATGAGGGAGCCGTTGGAGAGTTTTCGCGAGGTATCGAACTTGCCTGCCTCCCAAGAAGTGGTAAAAATCTTTACGATTGGAGCCCAGGTGCCGATAATGATTTCGTAGCCTGCTTCCGCTAGCGCCTTTGCAATGGCCCAGCCATATCCCTGATCATCTCCAATTCCTGCTATAAAAGCTTTTTTACTCATCTGATTACCTCATGGTTAAGACAGAAATTTAACATATCAAAGGAAATTTGACAACAGCTTAACTGCGTTGCTTCCACCCTTCGGCAGTAAGGATCCGGCCCACGGGGATCAAAATCTTGATCCGTTTGACAGGAAGAGAGACAGAAGGCTCAGGAAGCTCTTCAACAGGAGTCACCTTCTTTTTAGGGGTCACTTTTTTCTTCGGTGCGGTCTTTTTGCGGGTGACAACTTTTTTCTTGGCAGGAGCTTTTTTCTTTGGTGCAACTTTCTTTTTAACAGCTGTTTTTTTCCGGGTAGGAGCCTTTTTTTTAGTCGCGACTTTCTTCCGGGTAGGAGCAACCTTCTTCCGCTTTGTAGCGGTTTTTGTTGTCTTTTTTTTACCTTTAAAAATCTTTTTTAATGCTGCCATCATTATAAATTTCGTTTAATTGCAAACATAATACAAGTCGCCCATTTTAGTTGCAACTAAAATAATACCCACTACAATTCAAAAATTGGAATTTTGCCAAAGTCAGCGGCCTAGATTTGCCCACGTCGAAGCAGTCTCCTATCCATGAGATAGGAGCGATGCAGAAGGGGGTAAAGATCGGCATGCTGACACAGGGAAAAACCGATTTTTGAGTTGTAGTGGGTATAAACTCTTGCCTCTTCTATAGAAATTGGGTAAAATAAGACCTATGAAATACCTAAAAATGGATCCCTTTCAAAAGCACTTAAACGAGGCCCTTCCCGACCATCCCTCTTCGGTCTATTTTGTCTTGATTGCCGATGTCGATGAGCGCCGCTTTGTTGCAGAGCGGATTGTAAGTAAGCTAGGACTTTTCACCCAGTGGTGCGATGGAGAAACTTTTGCGCGCGAGCTAGAAAACCTCTCTCTTTTTGCCAAAAAAAGGGTTTTGGTATGCGATTCTTATGAGGGAAAAGAGCTCCCTTTGTCGGATGATATTTTGATCCTTACCTACAAAAGTCCCACATCACTTAGCAAAAAACTTGAAAAAGAGGGGGTGACCCTTGATCTTTCTGGGGAAAAGCCGTGGGATCGCAAATCCCGCCTTCAGCGGTGGCTTCTTGAGATCGCCCATGCTAGGGGAAAAAAGCTCCACCCTACTGCTGCAACCTATTTTTTAGAGTTTTCCCCGGACACCTTTGCCCCTCTTGTTAGCGAAGTAGAAAAAGCGATGGTTTACGTTGGCGACGAAAAAGAGATCACTTTGCAAGCGGTTAAGACGATTGCCACCCTTGATCCCAAGCAAAATGGGTGGCAACTTTCCGAAGCGGCGGTATGGGGAGGGGCTGCGGTTTTAGGCGATACCGACCTCTATTCCCTTGTGGGGCAGCTCCGCTACCAGCTTTCCCTAGGTTTGCAGATTGCCGAAGGAAAACCGGCTAAGGGAGCGCCCAAAAAAATCGACAAAATTCGTGCGAAAGGGCTCAAGGCTTCCTTTTATAGGGAGGGGCTCAAAGAGCTTTTTGAACTTGAGATGAAGCTTCGCTCCAACATTTCCAATCAGAAACTTCTCTTCGATCGTTTTCGGGCAAAACTTAGCGAGAGACGTGATGGATAAAGGACTTTATCTCCTTCCAAACTTTCTTGGGGAAGGGCTAGAGCCCACCTCTTTTTTCCCCCATGTGGTGGGGGAGGTGGTTCCTACGCTTGATGGCCTCATCGCTGAAAGTGAAAAGGGAGCGCGCCGGTTTCTCAAGCAGTTTCACCCCACATTTCGCGAGGTGCCGATCCTCCTTCTCAACGAGCATACCGATGAGATCGATACTCTTTTGGCCCCCCTTCAAAAGGGGGAGCGATGGGGACTGATTTCTGATGCGGGACTTCCCGTCCTTGCCGACCCTGGTGCCCGCCTTGTCCGCCGCCTCCACTCCTTAAAAATTCCCGTCCACACCTTTCCTGGCCCCTCTTCTCTTGTTTATGCCCTCCAGCTTTCTGGTCTGTCTGCCCAGAACTTTACTTTCCATGGGTATCCGCCCCGTGACCTTAAGGCGCTCAAGGAGAAGCTCCGCACCCTCCCGAAAAACCAGACCCATCTCTTTATCGAAGCGCCCTACCGGACCGATAAATTGCTCCAAACGCTTATCGAAGGGTTGCAAGAAGAGACCGATCTTTCGGTTGCTTGGAACCTCACCCTTCCCACCCAAGGGGTCCGCACTGACAAGATCGCCAAGTGGAAAAGCAAAGGACTTTCCTTAGGAAAGGTCCCTGCTGTTTTTGTCATCCGCGGCAGCTCAAAACATTAAACCTTTATAGTAAGTTATTTGCGGCTTTTTCTTGACAAGTGGGTATCCTGTAGGATACAATAAGGGTATGGAATTTGAGCTCGAAATATACGAAACGAAAGCCCAAAAAGCCCCCTTTTCGATTTGGTTTGAAAGAGTAAGGGAAACCCATACGAGAGCTAAGATTTTAACTCGTTTAGACCGTTTAAAAATTGGCAACTTTGGGGACTGTAAATCGGTTGGCGAAGGGGTTTATGAACTCAGAATTCATTATGGACCTGGCATCAGAGTTTATTATTCAAGGGTAGGAAATAAGGTAATTTTGCTTCTTTGTGGAGGTGACAAGGGATCTCAGATAAAAGATATTAAAAAAGCAAAAGAATTCCTTCAGGATTATAAGGATAGAGAGGATTAAGAAGTATGGCAAAAAGTAGAAAATACCAAGATTGGTTGATTGAAAGACTTAAAGATCATGATGAGGCTGTTGCTTACTTAAATGCAGCTTTAGAAGAAAGTCTTAAGGGAGACGAAGAATCTCAGCACCTCTTTCTCCTAGCTGTCAGAAATGTTGCTGAAGCTCAAGGTGGAGTGTCAAAGCTTGCTAAAAAAGCCCATTTAGGTAGGGAAAGTTTATATAAAACTCTCTCTGATAAAGGAAACCCAAAGTGGCATACCCTTGTTTCTTTAATCATTGCGCTCGGACTAAACCTTAGGCTTAGCTAAAATCACTTTCTCAGCGACGGTATCGTAAAAAAGGCGCCCCTTTTCGGTAAGGCGAGCGTGGTTTTTCTCGTAGGTGAGCCATCCCTCTTTGGCAAGGGCGGTAAGGAGAGCACGGGTCGAAGGGGGAACAGTTGGGAGCGCGATCCCTTCAGTCAAGCGGAGGCCAATCGCAATCTGTTCATGGAGGCTTGCGAGGGGTGGAAGCTTTTCTTCAAAATCTACCGGAAGACGCTCTTCATCAAGAGCTCTAATATATTTGGAAAGAGAGCAGCTATTTTGAAACCGTTTCCCTCCCCAGTAACTAAAGGCAGAGGGACCCAACCCCAAAAACTCCCGCCCGGTCCAGTAGCCAGTGTTGTGAACTGAGACTTGCCCCTTTTTTGCAAAGGCAGAGATTTCATACCGGTGAAGCCCCACCTCTTCAAAACGGTTGCATGCATACTCGAGCATTGCAGTCGCCGTTTCTTCATCGGGAAGATGGGGGAGGAGTTTTTCTTTTTTCTTGTGGAACACGGTATGAGGCTCGATCGTTAGGTTGTACAAAGAAAGATGGGTGATGGGAAGTGCTACGGCCTGCTCGACCGTCTCCTTCCAGGTTTCTAACGTTTGATGGGGAAGTTCGTACATCAGATCGATTGTAATGTTGTCGATCCCGGCCTGTTTTGTGATGTGGATCGCATCGATTGCTTTTTGGGCGGTATGGGTTCGCCCAAGATGTTTAAGGAGGGGATTGTTGAGCGACTGAACGCCGATGCTCACCCGGTTGACCCCCAGGTTATGGAGATGCTTCATCAGCTCGGGGGTCACATCTTCAGGGTTGGTTTCGACAGTTATTTCGGGGGCAGAAATTTGGGCGAGGGTCTGTTCGATCCCAGCTACGCAAAGGGTGGGGGTTCCTCCTCCAAAGTAGAGGGAGGCAAGGTCCCGGTTCTCAATTTGGGGACGGCGAAGCTCCCATTCTTTTTGGAGCGCTTTTAAAAAGAGCATTTGGTCCCGGTTAGGGATCACATAGAAATGGCAATAGGGGCACTTACGAGTACAGAAGGGGAAGTGGAAGTATATACTACCAGGAGTCGGCATCGGGATCTTCGAGGATTCCCCGTCGCCACCGGTTCTTGTCGCTAAAGGGATCATCCTCATCATCGGCGATGGTCGTTCCCTTCTCCTCATCGTCGGCAACTGTCGTCCGCCCCTCAGTCTCGTAGGTGGTCGTCTGGGACTCTTCTTCCAAACCAGCATTGGTCATTCCACCACTCGCCTCATCAAGGTCTCCCCCGAGGGTGTGGGGCTCTTGGTAGGAGGCGCGCTGCTGGGGATTCCGCTTCGGAACGGTATATTCCTCCGTATCGCCCCCCTCTTTTTGGGCCTGGATCCGCTGTTTTTCCTCGGAAAGTCGCTTCTTGAGAGATTCGATCTCTCCCTTGTGCTTCTCGATATCCTTCTTAGGGACAAGGCCCAAGTTGAGCCACTGCTCGAGGTCGTGGAGTTCCAGCTCCAGCTTCTTTAGTCGTTCACTTTTCATAAATGCGGACTATAATGGATTTTTCCTTTTTGGGAAAGGAGAAGATTGATATATGCAAAAGGAGGGGGGAGAAATGTCCGATTACGTCAATCTTTCAAACTTAAGCTATATCGAAGCCCTTTATACTCAATATTTAGAAAATCCGGCGAGTGTGGAGGAAAGTTGGAGACGCTTTTTTGAGGGGGTCAGCTTTGGCGCTACACTTCAGGGACCTGCAACCTCAAATGAACCCTTTCCCTCAGAAAGACTTATCGATGCCTATCGGCGCGATGGCCACAAGGGGGCCCACTTTAACCCAATCGGGAAAGTGGAGAAATTTAAGTTTTTTGAAGAAGGGGATTTAAGTAAGAGTGTTCCCACCTGCGGCTTTTTAAAAGAGGAAGAGGTTCCCCTAGCAACCCTCATCGATGCCTTAGAAAAAACCTACTGCGGGAGTGTCGGCTTTGAGTATATGGGAATCGCCTCTCCTGAGCTGGAGGCGTTTATCCAGGAAAGGATCGAACCTTTTTTCGAAACACCTTTCACCCAAGAGGAAAAAAAGGCCTTTCTGGACCACCTTACCCGGGCAGAGCTTCTTGAAAACTTTATTCACATGAAATATCCGGGGCAAAAACGGTTTTCCCTTGAGGGGGGAGAAAGTCTCATTCCGATGCTCTGGGAGCTTGTCCATGAAGGGGGAGAAGAGGGGGTCGAGCAAGTGGTTGTCGGAATGGCCCATCGGGGACGGCTCAATGTTCTCACCAACTTTTTAGGTAAACCCTACTCCGATCTCTTCCACGAGTTTGAAAGTCACTACATTCCCGCCTCTTTCGAAGGGTCAGGAGATGTTAAGTACCACAAAGGGTATGAGGGCTTTCTTGAGACCAAAAAGGGGAAGAAGGTTGCGATGGTGCTATGCGCAAATCCTAGCCATCTGGAGGCGGTTGACCCTGTTGTCGAGGGAAAAGCGCGGGCCCTTCAAGAGCAAAAGTTTGGAGGAGACCCCCACCCCGTTCTTCCTCTGCTCATCCATGGAGATGCTTCTGTGGCAGGTCAGGGAGTGGTTTACGAAACCCTCCAACTCTCAAAGCTAACCGGTTATCAAACCGGGGGAACGATCCATGTTGTGATCAACAACCACATCGGCTTTACAGCCAGCCCCAAAGAGACCAAATCGACCCGCTACTGCACCGATATTGCAAAAGCCTTTGGCGCTCCCATCTTCCATGTTAACGCCGAAGACCCCGAGCGGTGTGCGGCAGCCGCCAAGCTTGCTATTCAGGTGCGGCAGAAGTTTAAGTGCGATGTTTTTATCGAACTGAACTGTTACCGAAAGTATGGTCACAACGAAGGGGATGAACCCGCCTTTACCCAACCGAAAGAGTATGTGGAAATCCGAAAAAAAGAGGGGGTTCGGGCCCTTTATGCCAAAGCGGTGGGGATGGAAGGAGACCCGAGCTTTAAAGAGACTTTAGAAAAGGCTTTAAGCGCCACCAAAGAGGGTCCTCCCCAGCCGAAAGAGCCTCCACCACTTCCCTCCCTTCTCGACCCAGTTGAGACCGCTGTTCCCTTAGAAAAGTTGATTGCCCTAACCGAAAAATTTGTAAAAATTCCCGAAACTTTTAAGATTAACCCGAAGCTAGGGCGCCACATTAACGATCGTCTAGCAGCTATTTCAGGCGATCCAAAAGCTCCCCATATTGATTGGGGTCTTGCCGAACACCTCGCCTATGCCACCCTCCTTGTCGAGGGGGTTCACGTTCGCCTTTCGGGGCAAGACTCGAAGCGGGGAACCTTTTCCCACCGCCACGCCTCCTTTACCGACCAGGAAACCGCAGAGCGCTATTACCCCTTATCTCACCTCAGCGACACCCAAGCTTCCTTTGATGTGTATAACTCTCCTCTATCGGAGTATGCGGTGATGGCTTTTGAGTATGGGTATAGCCTCGCCTATGAAAAAGCGCTCACCCTGTGGGAAGGGCAATTTGGTGACTTTGCCAATGGGGCCCAAGTTGTGATCGACCAGTTTATCGTCTCTTCCGAACAAAAGTGGAATAGGGCTTCTCCCTTGACCCTCCTCCTTCCCCATGGTCATGAAGGGCAAGGTCCCGAACACTCTTCAGGGCGGATCGAACGCTTTTTACAACTTGCTGGCAACGATAGTTTGTATATTATCACCCCATCCACCTCTGCCCAATTTTTCCATGGCTTGCGCCGCCAAGGGGTCACTCCCTTGGTCAAACCCCTTGTCATCTTCACCCCCAAAGCCCTTTTGAGGTATCCTCCTTCCCTTTCTTCTCCCGAAGATCTTGCAACAGGTTGTTTTGAAGAGGTGATCGATGACCCGAGCGCTCCTAAAAATGTGAAGCGGCTCATTTTTTGCAGCGGCAAAGTTTATTACGATCTGATCGAACAGCGGAAGCGGGACGATATCGCCATTGTTCGGATCGAGCAGCTCTATCCGCTCCATACAGAAAAGGTCCAAGCGATCATCAAAAAATACTCAAGTTTAACCGAATGCTTTTGGGTTCAAGAAGAGCATGATAACCAAGGAGCCTACAGCTACATTCAATTTCCCTTGCAAAAGCTTCTTCCAGAAAAAGTCGAGCTCCGGTATGTCGGAAGAGAAAGAAGTGCGTCGACAGCTGCAGGTTCTGGTGCCCTTCACAAAAAAGAGTTAGAAACCTTCCTCAAAGAGGCTTTGTCATGAAAGTAGAAATTAAGGTCCCTTCCGCTGGTGAGTCGGTGACCGAAGCCACCGTTGCCCAAATCCTCAAAGAAAGTGGATCGGCAGTGAGTAAAGAAGAAGAGATCCTCGAGCTAGAAACCGACAAAGTCAACCAAGTTCTTTATGCCCCTGAAGCGGGAACACTCCAGCTGACCGTTTCTCTTAACGACGTCGTAAAGCCAGGGCAAGTGATTGGCCATGTGGATACCGAAGGGGGCGCAGCTCCTCCTCCTCCCGAAGAGAAAAAAGAAGAGGGGCCCCCTCCTCCTGAGGCAAAAAAGGAAGCAGCTCCTCCCCCGGCGCAAGAAAAAAAAGAAACCGGCGGCGCCCGCATTTCCCCCGAAGAAAGCATTAAAAAAGCTCCACCTCCAGCACCGACACCTCCACCCGCTGCCCCCAAAATCGAAGGGCAAAAAAGAGAGCGGATGAGTGGACTGCGCCGTACCATCGCCAAACGTCTTGTCGAAGTGAAAAACAACACCGCCATGCTCACCACCTTTAACGAAGTGGACATGTCAGAAATCTTAGAGATCCGCGCGCGAGAAAAAGAGGCTTTCTTGAAAAAACATGACGTTAAGCTCGGCTTCATGTCCTTTTTTGTGAAGGCATGTAAAGCCGCTTTACATGAGTTTCCCGACGTCAATGCCTTTGTTGAGGGAGAAGAGATCGTTTATAACAGCGGCTGTCATATCGGCATTTCGGTTTCCACGCCGAAGGGACTTATGGTTCCCGTCCTAAAAAATGCTGAAAAGCTCACCTTTGCAGGGATCGAGAAGGAGATCCAAGCCTTTGCCAAAAAAGCGCGCGAGGGGTCGATTAGTATCGACGATCTGCAGGGAGGAACTTTTACCATTACCAATGGGGGAGTTTTTGGGTCGATGCTTTCCACACCGATCCTCAATCCCCCCCAAAGCGCCATTTTAGGGATGCACAACATTGTTAAAAGAGCTGTTGTGATCGATGATAAAATTGTCATCCGTCCCATGATGTATTTAGCTCTAAGCTATGACCACCGGATTATCGATGGAAAAGAGGCCGTGAGTTTCCTTGTTCGTGTCAAAGAGATGCTCGAAAAGCCTGAGCGGCTGATGCTAGGGGAAACCGATGTTTGACGTTATTGTCATTGGGTCGGGTCCTGGAGGGTATGTGGCAGCGATCCGCGCCGCCCAACTGGGGTTAAAAACTGCCTGCGTCGAAAAAGAAAAAGTCCTTGGCGGCACCTGCCTCAACGTAGGGTGTATCCCCTCCAAGTGTCTTCTTCACTCTTCCGAAGTCTATTTCAGCCTCCTCCACGAAGGAAAAACCCATGGGGTTGACGCCGATCCCAAAATCAACTTTCCCCAGATGATGAAGCGAAAACAAAGCGTTGTCGCAGGTTTTAACCAAGGGATCCAGGGGCTCTTTAAGAAAAACGGGGTGACCTCCATCACCGGAACCGCCACCTTCAAAGATCCCCACACCATTATCGTCAATAATGAGGAGATTGAGGGCAAAAACTTCATCCTTGCCACCGGTTCCGAGCCCACCCCACTCCCATTTCTTCCATTTGACGAGAAAAAAATCCTCTCCTCAACCGGCGCTTTGGCCCTTAAAGACATTCCCAAAAAGATGATCGTCGTCGGTGCAGGGATTATCGGTGTTGAGCTTGGCTCGGTCTATAGCCGCCTTGGTACTCAGGTTCATTTTGTCGAGTTTCTCGATCGGATCTGCCCCACCCTAGACGTCTCCCTATCTCAAGGGCTCCAAAAGCTTCTGACCGCCCAGGGGATGACCTTTCAGCTTTCCTCCAAGGTGACCGCTGCGAGTGGCACCACCCTCACCCTTGAAAGTGGCGAGAGTCTCACCGGTGATGTTGTCCTTGTTGCCATTGGCCGCCGCCCCTACACCCAAAATCTTGGCCTTGATAAGGTGGGTATAGCGCCTAACGAACGAGGTTTTATTCCCATCAATAAGAATTTTCAGACCAGCCATCCCCATATCTACGCCATTGGTGACATCGTCGATGGCCCGATGCTTGCCCACAAAGCCTCTGACGAAGGGTACGTTGTTTCCGAGCTGATCGCTGGCAACACTCCTACCATCGACTACCTCTGTATTCCCAGCGTCGTCTACACCTATCCTGAAGCAGCTGCCGTTGGGCTTACAGAAGCCGAGGCCAAAGCGATGGGTCTTCCCATTAAGACGGCTCAGTTTCCCATGCTAGCGAATTCCCGTGCCAGCTGCACCGGCGACACCCAAGGTTTTGTCAAAATGGTTGCTCACAAAGAGACAGACCGTCTCCTCGGCGTTCATATCCTGGCGCCCCATGCCGGCGAGCTGATCGCTGAAGCGACCCTTGCGCTCCAAGCCAAGCTGACCGCCGCTGAGTTAGCCCACACCTGCCACGCCCATCCCACCCTCTCCGAAGCGCTCAAAGAGTGTGGCTTAGCGCTAAGTGACAAACCCATACACATATGAAAAGGTCCCTGCGGTTTCCCGCAGAGACCCTCTATAGGAGCTAAGTGATCTTTGGGTTTATTAGGGATCGTTTAAATCTCAATAACCTCATTGCTATTGGGACCTAGCAATACATCAGCACTGTCAAATGAACCATAGTCAGCTGAGAGAAGAAGGGCCTCTTCTTTTGTTTGGCTAGTGCCCCAAAGCTCTTTCATCCGGGACCATATCGAGCTAGTTTTTTTGGCAGGGTCCCCAACAGAGAGGTTTCCCTGGCCAGCGGTGTTGGTATTAAATAGATTCTCCGCGTTGAGACTCTCTTCTACAGTTAGAGCGGCTAATCTGTTCCCCATTTTTTGGCGTAGAGCCGTTATCCCAATAGTATCTATTGGGGTACTTGAACTAGAAGCGGCGGAGGTAGGGGTAGGTGTCTTTTTAAATCGATAAACATCCTCATAGCCTTCTATTGTTTCGACAAGATCATCGATTTTAACCTCATCTGAATTTAGCAGGTCTTCCAGCTTTACACCACCACGGAAAACTGCCTCGTAGAACATTTTGAAGAGTGTGGGTGAGCCATATCCGCTTGTCCCTGCTAGATCCTTTAGGATTTTCAGGAGGGGCTCCCCAAGCTTTTCTGCTAAATTTTTATGGTCTAAATTTATTGGCTTTTCTACCTTTAGACCTGACCAAAGATCACCCGTGTTTTCGGAGAAAGCTTCTAGCTGATCCAGAAGCTTTTTCTTGTTTTGAGCTTCTGTTTCAGCGGCCGTAATTACTTCTTTTAAACCAGACCAGAATGTAGCCAAACGTTGGCCCATAGCTTCACGGGCTTGCTTATTAGTCTTTAGTTTTTGTTCTAGGCTTTTGAGGTCATTATTTAGCTTTTCTACTTCAGGTGAGAACTTCTTACCATATATCGGCTTATCATATATCGTTTGGTCATCCAGGAAGCTACGATTTTTAGCATAATTTTTTTCAATCATGTAGGTTGATGTGTCATTTAACTTTGCGATATCTTTTAACGTGCTATGCAAGGAGGTTAAAAATTCGTTTGCTACTAGCCGAGGATTACGCAGATCACTGATACCATTAACAAGCATTTCTTGAGCGGTTTGGAAGCTTTTTATAAAAGTTGGGTTAGTTAAAAGCTTTTGCTTAATCTGCTTTTTGTACTCTCTGATCTTGCCTGGATTATCGGCCTCGCCTTTTGCACTTGCCATTTCTCCTGCGTGAGCCGTAATTTTTTGCTCAAGGGCTTCAAGAGGATTTTTACCATCCACATCGACTGTCATATCTGCGTTAAAGTAATCGGCAAGTTCTTGTGCTCGTATGTCTACAGAGTCCTTTGCCCAAAGACGGTTTCCATAAGCAACCATGTATTTTGTTTGATAGCCGTCTGTTTTCTTCAGCTTTTTTTCTGCTTGTGCGACGATTGCTTTCAGGACTGCACTGGAAACCTTTTCAGATCTCTTTACTTTTTCAATTTCCTTGCCCCAATTCAGAACTATTTTTCGAGCACCCTTAGCTAATTTCTGAATGGTTATTGTTTCGGCTTTAGTTCCAGCAAGATGTTTAAATCTCCGCAAGGTACTGTTGAGATCAGTCTGTGAATGATGAGAGTTACCTTCAATAATCTCTTTAAATGTTTTAAAGTCTTCCTTTTCTGTAAGGTCTAGATTGAGCCCGCAATCACGATTTATGGTAGTCTCAAGCTGATTTAAGATCTCGAAAGATTGCGTTAATTTGGATGTGGGGTTAACAAGAAGATCACGCTTTTCGTTGAGCTTTTTGGCTTCAAAGATCCCTGGGACCCACCGAAAAAATAAAATAAAGATGGGGAAATAAAGGAGTTTTAGACATCCTGAATCTATGTCGCTTGTTTTAGCACTCCAGGCGCTTTCCCTTTTCTTCAGAAGGCGTTTTGCTTCTGCTTTCTGGTCTGGGTTTACTTTTAAAATCTCGATTTTTTCAAAAAATGTCTTGTTGCTTTCAGATTTAGAAAGCTTCTCTCGACAAGAGTCATAGCGCGCTTCTTGAACATCGCGGCTACTTTGCTCGTCATCGCTGCTATAGCTACCTAGGCTATTTAGTTCCTCACTGCTATAGCTACTGCTGGCACGCACATTTCCCATATTATTAACTCCCTTGCAACAAGCAGCTTATGATATAACTACCCTTTGCATCATTTTTTGTATTATTTTCTTATTTCAATGCCAGTATTATAACATAATTAAACATAATTGATCAATTAATTTAACTAAGTTGTTTTCGGCTAATTTTTAGTTGCTTATGGATTAAAATAATACTTATGTGGAAAAGCTTTTTGGTTGAAAAATTGAGAAAAATAGGTTATAATAAAGGTCTCCTTAATAACACTTTTAATAGTCTTAGGAGGCTTTAAAATGGATAATACCCCTAATAACGTAAAAGAGCTCGAAAAAACAGTGGCTAAACTAGAGAGTCAGGTAGACCTTCTAGAAGCTGAGCTCACCTATTTAAATGGATTGTTGATTGAGGTGGGATTCCCTGAGGGAATCGAGACACTCAAAGCAACAGCTGAGGAGCTCCTTGCTGAAGGGAGCCCTAGCTCCCATCTAAAAGGTCTATAATCTTTTTTTAAAGGTTTTCAGCTTGTAAAGGGAGGGTCCATTTGGACCCTCCCTTTCTTTTTCTTGATTTTTTCAGCTCTCTTACGGTTTAATAGTCAAAAAACAGGATATGAACTATGGCAAAACTGATTTTAAGCGATGAAGAAGTAGAACTCGAAGATGGCTCTCCGATTAAGGATGTGTGTGAGGAGGCAGGGGTTCCCTTTGCTTGTACGGAAGGGGTTTGTGGCACCTGCGTGATTGAGGTGAAGGAGGGAGGTGAAAATCTCTCGGAGATGACCCAGGAAGAGCTCGATTTTTTAGGGGAAACCGATGAGGAGCGACTGGCTTGCCAGTGTCAGATTAAGCAGGGGACGGTGAAGATTGACTACTAAGGAAGAGAAAATTACCCGTGAGATGACGATCGACGCAATTTTGGGGAGTTTTCCCCAGAAGAGTCAGCGGATTGCTCAGGAGCTGACCAATGCAGGGCTCCACTGTGTGGGGTGTCAGGCGGCGACTTGGGAGACTCTTGAAGTTGGGATGCTAGGTCATGGGTTTGATGATCAAGCGATCGAAACCCTTCTTGAGCGGCTCAATGCCCTTATCAAGGAAGAAAGCGATCCAACGACTATTACCTTAACCGAACGAGCGGCAAAGAAAATTCAGGCAATCCTTGCAGCTGACAAGAAAGAGGGGTGGGCTCTTCGTCTTGGCGATAAGCCAGGAGGTTGCGGAGGCTTTGAATATGTCCTAGACTTTTCGGAAACGGCAAAAGAAGACGATGCTCTCTTTACCTCTCATGGGGTCGATATCCATGTGAATCGAAAGATGCTCCCCCGTCTTTTGGGGTGCGAAATCGATTATCTAGAAGGGCTGATGGGAGCGGGTTTTAAAGTGACGAACCCTAATGTGAAAGGATCGTGTTCTTGTGGGAATTCTCAGAGTTATTGACGCTCTAATATTTCCATTAAAGCATTGAGCATCAGAGTCTCCTTATCAGGGCTGGGAATGTTTTTGTAGTCGGGTGTCAAAGATCTTATCCAAAATCCAACAGCGCTCTTTTCGTCATCATTAAGATCTTCTTCAGAACAGAGGATTTTATCCGCGGCACTAAGGCGAACAGCGTCGGGTATATCTTTAGTGTGTTTATATTCAGTAAAGTTTCTTGTCTCCTCCTCTAAACACTCAAAAATGTACTTTTTATGATCAGCATCAGCCATAACATTTCGGGATCTATCAAGCCTGTAGTTGGTAACCGGGGAAGGCTGCCTCCTCCGTCTTCGGCGCAATTCAGGTTCAGGGCTTGCTGTGGAGCTGGAGGCGGGCTGAACTGGAGGTGTTTCATCTTCTTCGCTGCTGCTGGAAGAAGCTGCGGCATCATCGTCAGCCTCACTAGAAGAAGGTGTTGGACCAGGAGCAAAGATGATTGGGGGAATGATTAGATCGGTCAATTTTTCCCAGACATCCTTTGCTGTGATCTTTTGTTGAATAATTTCATTCGTTTTTTCTATGAGAGTCTCAAGCTCCGTATGCTCGAGCGCTTCTTGTAATGGTCCTTCGATTGGAAGCCCCAGCACATCGATCTCTTTTCTAATCTGTTCTCTAACATTATTTATGACCGCCTCTTTAGCTTCATCTCCAGAGGCTTCCTCATATTCCGTTTTCCATGTTTCTTGCTTTTCAAAGGTTTTTAGGGATACCTCTTTGTGGGCTTTTGTCTCTCCGCTCGCATAGTGAAACCCTGCGCTATCGATGTAATCAACTGTTTCCAAATCGGCCCCTTGAGCGGACTGATGATGTGAGGCAAAAAGGACGTTGGCTAAAGCCTCAACCTTGTCCGTGTCGATCTGACCAATGGGACGGAACTCTTCACCTGCGCCAACATTCATGACGTAGTAGCTCTTCCCATTAACGGTCATCGTGCTGAAGTAGCCCTCTCCGAGCTCTTGAGCCTGTCGAACTAGACTTATTCCTCTTGAAACAGTATCTGTATTGCTCATTATTTTCCCCTAATTATCTATTAATTATATCACATTTTGCAATTAAAGTTAACTAAGTTGCATCAATCTTATTGTTAATTGTTTGTGGTATTTCTAGGAAAATAATCGGGATGTGGTATGGTGAAAATAGAGGAAAAACTTTAATCCTCTAATGGTGAGCGGTTTATGGAAAAACGTATCCTTCCTAAGATTGATGAAAAGTTTCAGGCGGTCTTAATTTTTGGCCCTCCGGGTTCGGGAAAGGGGACCCAGGGGAAGTTTTTGAGCAGTGCGGGGAACCATTTTCACCTCTCTTCGGGAGATGTTTTTCGGGGGCTCTCCCCGGAGTCTCCAGCAGGGGAGCTCTACCACAGCTATGCGGGAAAGGGAAAACTTCTTCCTGATGATGTGACGATCGAGATCTGGCACCATTATGTGATGGGACTCATTGCTACTAACCAATACTTCCCGAAGGATCAGCTCCTTTTACTCGATGGGATCCCCCGAACGGTGAATCAGGCGGAGATTTTGGAGCGATATGTGGTCATCAAAAAGGTGATTCTCCTAGAGGCAAAGGACCCTAATATCTTGGCGCAGCGACTTAAAAGGCGGGCGCTCATCGAAAAAAGGCATGACGACCGGGATGAGGGGATTTTGAAGAAGCGGATGGAAATCTATGAGCAGGAGACTTTCCCTGTTCTGGAACATTACAGCGAGGAGCTGATTGCCCGGTTTAACGCTGAGCAGCGCCCCCTAGAGGTCCTACGCGATATCCTCATTTCTCTTTGTGACCTTCTGTCATAGCTATTCGTGGATATCCATCTTTTCGACGAAGGAGTTGAGCATTTCTTTGGACCATGCATTGATGATAAGGGGATCTTGGGTAAAGGGACGGATATCTGCTTTCAGGCTTTCTAGATCAACGGTGTCGATCCGCACCTTCATCAGCTCTTTGAACTTTTTGAGAGTGAGTTTTTCTTTTTTTTCTAACATCCCCCCTTCTTGCATATGGATGGCAAGTCTTGGTAGATCTAAGGTCACTTTTTGGCGCAGGAGCCATAGCCAGTCATACCAATCTCTCCCCTTCACACGCCCCTTCCACTCTCTAAAGAGAAGGGCGTGCATTTTGCCTGCAAAAATATCTTCAAGAACTACAGCTCTTATTCCAACATTGACAGGCGCTTTCAAGAAGTGCGTTTCCGTTCGATAGGCGGGCGCAGGGTTGGTGTCCACCTCCACTTTTATTTTAAGTCGCGCTTCGGGATGGAGCCCTTTGAGAAGATCTTTAGGGACTCCAATTTTTAACATCTCTCCAAGGGTTCCCGTTTTAATAAAGGCGGAGCGAATGGGGGTGGCCCACTGCTTATCTTTTGTGTCGACGGTAACGGTAAAGCCGTAGGATCGAAGCTCACTGCAAATCGCTTCGTTGTAGGGTTCGAGAGAAAAGTGGGGATTTGGCTTAAGAAGGGTAAAGTCGAGATCTTCTGAAAAACGGTCAAGCTGATAGAGGATGCGAAGGGCGGTTCCCCCATAAAAAGCGGCATGTTCAAAAAAGCGGGCGCGCCAAAGCCCCACTAGAGCAATTTCTTGGATGATCTCTTTCATCGCTCGTTCATACTCGGTTCGATTGTTACAGGTGTAGTGGTTAAGCATTTGTTCGACAGCAGGGTTCATTTTTGGCTCCTAAGATAATGAATGAGGAGGGAAAGGAGAGGACTTCCTCCTTTTTCTTTGATGTCGACTAGGGCTTCTATATTGAGCTTTAAGACAGCTGATTCTTCTAAGCGGAGATCTTCAAAAAGAAGCGCTTTTAGCTCTTCTTCGGTTTTTAACTGGATTTTTTTTGTGTAAAACAGGTCGGCTAAGGCTTTTTCGGGAGTGGCTATTAAAGCGGTTTGCTCTTCAAGAAAGGTAAAGCCCACTCCATATAGAGCTAGGGGGATGGGGGTGTAGCTAAATCGTCCCACAGGAGTATTGTAAAAGCGTTTTCTTTTAGAGGTGACTGAGGTCACCTCTACGACGTGCTCAGGGATCATCCCATAGTAGGCTAAAGCATATTCTAAAGAGATGTAGGAGGGGCCATAAATCTTATTAGCGAGAATTTCTAGGCTGTACATGCGGTGGCGCCACTTCTCCCCAAAAACATAAAGTCCTTTTTTCACTCGAATAAGATCCCCCCCTTTAAGCAGCTGGGTGATTTTTGCTCTCGGAGCTCTATAGTCCTTAAGGCAGTCGATCACGTAGGAGTAATCAATCTCCTCCAGATCTGTTCTCGCTCTAATAAGCTCTATTCCAGTTTTAGCCATTTCTCTTTACCAGTATGTATGAACTTATCATACATACTGGTAAAATTAAGTCAAGAACCAGTATGTATGAAAAAAGCATACATACTGGTAATCATTGACAAATAAATTGTTATATACTATACTAGTAGCGCGGAATTCCGTGAATGTGAGAAAAACAATGGTTTCAAGTGTATTAGAATCTCAGGTGACACCCTATGAGCGCCTTTCTCAGGGAGAGGTGGGGGCTCCCCCTACGCCGGAGGGGACTCCTCGTGAATATGCCTATGTGGTCGGTGACATTGCCAGTTTGGTTCGTTTTGGAGTCGGTCTATTGAATGCAATCCATGGCCGCCCCAACCCGATCGGGATGCAGGGGATTGGGATGACCGTTTCTTTGGGTGTACTGACGGGACCCATCACATTAGTCAATGGAGTAAAAGCCTACCTTAGAGCGAAAAGACTGGGCGATCTTTGGGGCAAGGTGATTGGAATGGTGAGCGCGATTCGAGGGCCGAATGAGACCTTAGGAGCGCTGACCTTTACCACTTTTCGGGCCCTTTCAATTGCGGGGGCCTACACGTCGGGTAAGGCTTTAGCTGCGGCAACGATGGTCTTTAACCATTTTGGGATGGCGAGTTTTGGGCTGAGCTATATTTTCTTTGCAATTCCGAGTGTGATTGGCCTTGTCCAGAATGGCCGTCTAGAAAGAAAACTTGCTGCTAAGCCGGGAAGCGAGATTAAAATCTTAAAGGAAGAGCTTCGAGGAAGCTATGCAGAACGCAAGGCCTTCGTTGACAAAGTAAAAGATGGAAAAGTTAAGGATAAGCCAAGAGACCACTCTGTTTTAACAACAGAAGATGTTGGCTTTTTAGAGCGAGAAGCAGGTGGGGATACTGCGCTTTTAGAAAAACTAAAAAATGCTTACCCCCTATTCAAAAAAAGGGGGGAGAAGATCCTTGCCCGAAAAGCTGGGGAAAAGACGGTTCAGCTGATCAAAGAGCTTGGAGAGCGAGCGCCAGGAAAGGCTGAAACAGCGGTCATTCTCAGTCAGGTCAAAAAGGAGATGACTTGGAGCCGCGTTTACCACGTTTCAATGATCGTTTTTTGTACCATCGGGATGGCGGCTGTTGTCACGGGATCGATTGCTAGCGGTGGAACGGTAGGGATTATTGCGGCAGCAGCGTGGCTTACAACCACCATTGGAATGTTCGGAATTGATATGTATGGTCTTTACAAAGCATGGCAGGCTGGAAATATCAACCTTACAGATAAGGTCGCTTTTGTAGCGATGAATATTCTTTTAGTCCTTTCGATGGGAGCGGGAATTGCTCTTTCAGGAGGGGTAGCTCCGATCATTGTAGGAGCTATCGTCAGCGGCGTCTATATTGTCCTAGGAGGATACACCTATTTAAGATGGAACCAGAGGAGTTAAGCGTGTAGTCTCATGGGTTTTACATTAATTTCAAGGCCATAAACATCAAGAGCATCTACAAGAGTGTTAATTCCGGGGTTTCCATTGATAGAGAAAGAGCGGTAAAGACTTTCTCTATTACGCTCAATTTCTTCAGCAAGTTTTGACATTCCCCCATTTGCTTTGATCACATCGCGTAAGGCAATGAGGAAAATAGAGGGGTCTTCATCCTTCAAGCACTCATTAAGGTAGGCCGCAGCTTCTTTAGGTTTTTTTAACTGCTCGTATAAATAGCCTTCTTTATATTTTATAGACCGTTTTCCCATATTACTCCTCACTATTCTCCATATAATCTTGCCAATATTTTTTAGCCCTTGCTATGTCCTGGGATTGGCCTCCCTTTTTTCCTCCACACAGCAAAATTACTAAGGTCTCTCTCCTTTTTCCAAAATAGAGCCTATATCCAGGGCCTTCATGGATTCGGAGTTCATAAAGCCCTCGAGCTCCTTTAATCATTTTTATATCTCCAAACTGACCCGTTTCTAATCGCACAATCCGCTTACGGATGATCGCCCTTGCGGGCACCGTTAGGGAGCTCATCCATTTGATATAGGGAGCTTTACCATTAGCGGCAATATAGAGCTCAATCTCAATTTCCTTCATCTTCTTCTAGTGTAGCTTTTTTGCTACATTTTTTCAAGTTCGAAAAAAATTAAAAACTTCTTTAAGCTGGGGGAATGAATTGGGATCTGTGCATTGGTGACTTTCTCTCCTTCATTGGGGCGGAAAAGGGGCTGTCGGTCAATACGATCGAAGCCTATGAGCGGGACATTCGCCGCTTTGTAGAGGGAAAAAATCGAGAAATTCAAGAGGAGACAATCGTCTCTCACCTATCAGAACTTAAAGAAAAGGGGTATGCAAGTAGCTCAATCTATCGCTCTTTGATGGCTCTTCGGGTTTTCTTCCGCTTTTTAAGGGGGGAGGGATATGTTGCGAAGGACCCAACAGCGCTTCTAGATTCTCCAAAGATGTGGCAACTGATTCCTGAAGTTCTTTCTAGTGATGAGGTGGAAAAACTTTTGGATGCCCCCGATAAAAAGTGTGAAGAAGGGGCGCGCGATAAGGCAATTTTGGAAACCCTCTATGCGACGGGGATTCGGGTGAGCGAGCTTTGCGATTTAAATGTCTATGATGTGGGAGACACAGAGGTCCGCGTCCGCGGAAAAGGGGGAAAAGAGCGGATGGTGCCGATTGGAGAAGAGGCCCTTCTTGCTATCGATGCCTATTTGGCAAATTTTCGGGAAGCTCGGGAAAAGGAGTGCCCCCTCTTTCTCTCTAAGAGAGGAAAACGGATTGGTCGTACCACTGTTTGGGAGCGGGTCAAGCACTATGCGCGGGCTGTGGGAATCGATAAGGAGATCTCTCCTCATACGCTCCGCCATTCGTTTGCCACCCATCTTCTCGATCATGGCGCTGATCTTCGGGTGATCCAGGAGATGCTTGGCCATGCCGATATTGGAACAACGGAGCGCTATACCCATCTTTCTAAAAAGCGCCTTTTTGAGGCTTTTGACACTTTTCATCCACGTGGTTGACGGGTATTCATAGATCTGCTTTGATAGGACCATGAAAAAAGTTTTCTTTGCCCTCCTCCTTTGTGGCACTCTATTTGCGAACCGCGCACCCGAAGAGGGAATCACTCCTCGGGCGCAACCCTGTGTGAAAAATGGAGTGGCGGAGATCTATCTTCTTGCTGACTTTTTGTATTGGAAAGTGACCCAAGATGGTCTTGGGTATGCGCAGAGGGGAACGTCGCAGCCTGTCCTCCGTCGGGGGACTGTCTATCAGCCCCGTTTTAAGGGAAAGCCGGGACTACGTGTTGGATTAGGACTCAACTTGGCCCATGATGGGTGGGATCTTCTTTTAACCTACACTTGGCTTAACGTCAGTGCTGACGGTAGGACATCAAACACAGATGCTGAACCTCTTTGGAAAAGTGGCGAAAGCTCTTTTTTAGCAGGGGGGCTGACCCGCGCTGTAACCGACTGGAATATCCACTTCCACATCTTTGACCTTGAGTGGGGGCGCCACTATTATATCTCTCGCTTCCTGACCCTCCGCCCTTTCTTTGGTTTTAAGGGATTTTTCTCTGGCCAAGATAATTGCATTTCCTACCGGGGATTTGTCGATCAAAATCGGACGCAGGCGGGAACCAACCGGGTCTTTCTTGAAGAAGACACTTGGGGATTTGGGATCCGTTTAGGTCTCAATACAGCCTGGTTTTTTGCTGAAAATTGGAGCGCTTTTGCTAATTTTGCTTTGAGCGAAGCCTGGACAAAATTCGATGTTGAGCGAAAAGATCGGGGAAATGGGGCAACCATTCTTCACCTCCATTATGATCGATATACGATGACGCCGATTCTGGAACTTGGCGTCGGCCTTCGTTGGGACATTTGGTGGAACGAAGATAGTTACCACGCCTCGATCCAGGCGGGCTGGGAAGAGCAGATGTGGTGGGACTTTAACCGTTTTTACTCGGTGAACCTTCCCGACTCTTCTTTGGGAAATCTTTCGATGCAGGGGCTAACCGCCCGCTTCCGCTTTGATTTTTAGGAACCTTCCATGGGCCCGGAGCCTTCCATATTCCAGAAAATAGGGTGTTTGATTGTATAGCACTTGCAATAGGTTGGAGAAACAGTTCTATTTCGCTAATAATGGCGCTAAATTCTTCAGGGACATGGGGCTGTTTAAGCTTGCGACGAAAAGGGGCCCATTGGATTTGTTTTTGCCTGGAAAATTCAACTGAAAATGGAGTCGGGTTTTTAGGAATTGATAAATCTCTATTCGTGAAGGTTCTTCGAATGGCCTCTCCAAGCTTTTTTCCCTGAAAGTCAAACTGTCTTGAAAGAAGCCAAATATCATAAAAGTCTTTCATCCGACTATTTGTGATCCCTTTTTTGATCATTGTTTGGAACTTTTCAGCAATAGCAGACTCCCGACTATAGCAAAAAAGCTTTGGGTAAGTGGGTGAAATGATGGTTGGAATTTCAAGAATTTCTGGCTTTGGAAAAATAACATCACCAAATCCTATATCGATTTGCATACTGATCCGTGCTTTTCCCAATAATGCATTGAATAGAAGACGTGTTCCAACATAGTCCTCTTCTTCCGTAATGGCTTCGCTCCTTAGCGATCCTATATCAAAGTCTAGGCCATCGGGCTCAATTTTCTGCTCCAGGATTTCCTGAAATACTGCTAAAATATAGCTAGCAGAATTGTTGATTTTCCCGAGGAGATCAATGTCTTTAGTGTAACGCAGAACCGGGGAATTCCAAGCTCTTAACATGAGAGCTCCTTTAAGGACAAAGTGCTTTTTGTAAGGAGAAATAGATAAGCGGTAGAGAAAGCGTTCTATGGCATAGTATGGAACGGGCGCTTATCATTTTTAGCTCGATTAAGGAGCTTCTGCTTGACTGAAGCGGACATATCTTTGATGACTTTCATAGAATCGCTTCTAGGTATGGGTGGATGAGTGTTTCAACACGACAGATTTTAGCATATTGGATGAGTTTTTCAATATTTATTTTTTTTCGTGTCTTGCAGAGCTTGAGCGCTTCAAGAAAAATATCGATACCAATTTTGTTTCTAAACTTAAAGCAATCAACAAGTGTTTTTTCAACATCATAGATTTTTACTTTTGTTCCGTCGATAGTGTGAGTTTCAATGCCGCGCACGTAGGACTTAGGGGAGAAAAGATAAACTTCTAGGGGGGGGTAATCTAGTTTGGGGATACGTGATTTTTGTTTAATGGCTACCGAAACTGTATGGGGGATTTGTGTTGTAATATTATGAAATGAGAGGGCGCTAATAAGGCAAACAACGCATTTTGGATACTTTGATGCGACGGTTGTTAGGTCTGGGTTTGATTCATCAAGGAAATTTGGAACCTGAAAAAGCCCGCGCGAAACTTCCTCAAGGACTCCTTCATCTCGCATTGCATAAAGATTATAGCGCGAAATGCCTAGGTCGAGCGCCTGTTTCATTCGAATGCGCCCACCAAGAGATTTAATCTTTTTTATAAAAGACCTAAACCTCTTGTTTTTAGTATAATATGTGTTTTTTTCAGACATAATGTAGATACTTATTGCTATCTATCTACATTATGTCTGTTTTTCGAGAGGAATGTCAAGGTGTATCATCGCCGAGCTCGTGGGGTGGGGGCTCAACCTTCTTCTTTCTTTCGTGGTAGCGGTGGCGCATCCCTTCAAGATAGGTGAAGACGATCGGAGTGAAGTAGAGGGTGATAATCTGAGAGATGATCAGACCGCCAACGATCACCATCCCGAGAGGACGGCGGGATTGGGCGGTGGAGCCGCCGATGCCAAGGGCGATCGGAACGGCTCCCATCATGGCAGCGAAAGTTGTCATCAGGATGGGACGGAAACGGGCGCAGCAGGCATCATAAATCGCGGTGTGGGTGTCTTTCCCTTCATGGATCCCTTCGTTGGCAAAGTCAACGAGCATAATCCCATTTTTAAGAACAATCCCCAAGAGCATAATCATTCCCACAAAGGCGTAGAGGGAAAGGGTCTCCCCAAAGATCAGGAGGGTGAGGACAGCGCCAAAAGCGGCAGGAGGAAGGGCTGACATCACGGTTAGGGGATGGATGAAGTTTTCATAGAGAACGCCGAGAATCACGTAGATGGCAAAAATGGTAATCACAAAGAGGAATTTGAGGCTGGCAAAGGACTGCTGGAAGATTTGGGTGGAGCCGATCTGGATGGCATGGACGCCGTCGGAAAGGGTCTGGTCAGAAATGTCGCTTAGAGAGGCGAGGGCAGTCCCCAGTGGAACACCGGGGCCAAGGTCATAGGAGATGGTGACGGAGGGAAGGGTGTTGATGTGGGCGACACTTAAGGGGCCCACCGTTTGCTTCCAAGAACTGACGGCGGAAAGGGGAACCTGGGTGGGAAAAGGGGTGCCGACATCGTTGTTATCGCCCCGCGGATCGATCTCGGTTTTGGTGCTGGCAGAGACGTAAAGTTTATCGAGAACTGTGGGGTCTTTGTAGGCGCTCGGAACCGTTTCGATGATCACCCAGTATTGGTTGGCTAAGCCGTTGATTTGAGAAAGCTTCCCTTGGGAATAGGCATACTCAAAGGTGGTTTCGATTGCATTGGCCGAGATGTTGAGATCATAAGCGCGGTCTCGGTCGATGGTGACATCAAGGTAGGGGGCATCATTATGCATATCGCTCGTTACTTGGTAAAAATCGGTCGACTGCTTCATTTGGTTGATCACTTTTTCGGCATTGCCATAGAGCTTATCGGGGTCAAGACCTTGGAGGGTATACTGGTAGTTCCCCATGCTTTGGGAGGTTCCTACATCGAGGTTAAGGAGGGGAAGAGGGCGCAAGAAAACGCTGACGCCCGGAACGGTTTCGAGCTTGGCGAGAAGCTCATGGATAGTCGCTTTCATACTGGCTCGCTCGCTATAAGGCTTAAGGCGGATAAAGATGAGCGATTGGTTGTCGTTGGGAATGGCGCCGACGGCAACGAGGTCTTGTACGTTGGGGTCTTTTCGGACAATTTCAGAAAGCTTTTCTTGGTATTCGATCATCTTATAGGGAGAGGTAGCGTCGGAAGCGATCGCAAAGCCGTTGATAAAGCCTAGGTCATCCCCGGGGATAAAGTCGGTGGGAAGGGACATCCCTAGGTAAAGGGAAAGGACAAAGGAGGCGACACCCACCATGATGGTCATGATCCTGTGTTTGAAAACGATGTTGAGCCCTTTTTTATAGACGTTTAGGAGCCCATTATTGAGTTTATTGGAGATTTTTTCGATCCAATTCGGCTCTTTTCCTGCAGTGTGGGGGGCGATAAAGCGACTGCAAAGCATCGGGGTGAGCGAAAGAGAGATGAATCCTGAAATAAGAACAGCGGTCACAATGGTGATGGCAAACTCCCGGAAAATCCGTCCCATGATTCCTGCCATAAAGACCATCGGAATAAAGACGCAAGCCAAGGAAAGGGTCATTGACAAAATCGTAAAGCTAATCTGTTTCGAGCCGTTAATGGCAGCAACCCAGGTCGTCTTTCCCATCTCGACGTGGCGGTGGATATTCTCTAAAACGACGATAGCATCATCGACCAAAAAACCGATCGAAAGGGTGATAGCAAGAAGGGAGAGGATATCGATACTAAAGCCGAAGAGATACATGAGGGCAAAGGTGCCAACAACCGACATAGGAAGGGCTAGGAGGGGGATCACCGTATCCATGAGCTTGCCGAGGTAGAAAAGGACAACAAGGACAACGAGGATAAAGGCGATAATCAGGGTCAGCTCGACATCATGGACCGACTCCATAATAAAGACGGACTGGTCAAAAAGGGTCTCGACTTTGACCGATGCGGGAAGCTCCCACTTAATCTCTTCAAGAAGCTCTTCGGCCCCTTGGATGACCTTAATTGTATTGGCCCCTGCTTGCTTGATAATGGCGATGACAACGCAGGGGGTTTTGGTGTCGGGGGTGATGTAGTTAAGGGAGTATTTGTCATTTTGGAGGGAGTCAAGGGCTCTTCCCATATCTTTTACTTTAAGAAGAGCCTGGTTATTGTTCCGAACAATCAGGTTCCCATACCCTTCGGCTCTTTCCATCTGTCCATCGACATCGATGGTGAACTCGACGTCGGGACCATAGAGATTACCAACGGGGAGTTCGGGGTTACTATTGGCAATGGCATCGGCCACTTCATTGATTCCAATCTGGTGGGCCGAAAGGTAGTCAGGGTCGACCTGAACGCGGACAGCAAAGGAAGCTCCATAGACATTGATATCGGAGACTCCATCGACCATTCCAAGACGTCTTCCCATCAATGAGTAGGCATAGTCGTAGAGCTCTCCAAGGGGCATTAGATCGGAAGAAACGGAGAGGAAAAGGATAGGGGTTTGTGCCGGATTGGTTTTCTTGTAGGTGGGGAAGTTGGGAAGGTTGCTCGGGAGGTTGGGTTGCGCCTGGTTAATCGCTGCTTGCACATCGGTTGCCGCCGCATCGATGTCTCGATCGAGGTTAAACTGGAGGACAATCGTTGACTCTCCATTGGTGCTTGAAGAGGCAATCGTCTGAATCCCATCCACAGAGGTGAACTGCCGCTCTAAAGGAGAGGTGACCGTATCAGCCATTGTTTGAGGGCTGGCGCCTGGGTAGTTTGTCGTCACCTCGATCGTAGGAAATTCTACGTCGGGAAGGTCACTGACCGGGAGCCCCTGGTAGGCAAGCATCCCTAAAAAAAGGATAGAGGCCATCACCAAAGTAGTCATCACAGGACGGCGGATAAAAGGTTCAGATAGACTCATTCGTCATCCTCACTTTGCACAACCTTTACCTTGGCACCAGGGTAGATATTGATCTGTCCTACTGTGATCACCTTTTCCCCTGCCCTAAGCCCTTTGGTAATCACGATCGTATTATCTTCTTGCATCTGCCCGACGGTAACCTTTCTCATTTCAACCGTTTGGTTTCCCTTAAGGATGTAGACATATTTTCCCTTAGGGCTGATCTGAACCGCTTCGAAAGGGATGACCACTGCATTTTCTAGGATGTCAAGGACAAGCTTGACCTTCACATATTGGTTGGGCCAGAGAGTTTTGTCAAGGTTGGTATGGGTTGCTTTGAGCTTGATCATTCCAGTGGAGAGGTCAATCCCATTATCAATAAAGGTAAGGACCCCTTCGTAAGTGGGTGTTTCTGGATCATCGACCGTTACGTAGACCTTTAGATCGTTGTACTTGGCCCGGTAGCGCTGTACAGCAGGAAGTTGTTTTTCATTGATGAAAAAAACGGAGTAGATCGGAGTGATTTGGTTTAAAGTGACCAGGGTTGTTTCGGCATTTTCTAAGATAAGGTTTCCATCATCGATCAAACTGGCTCCAGCGCGCGCATCCATTGGCGCATAAACCGTTGTATAGCCGAGGTTTATTTTTGCGTTTTCCACATCGGCCCGGGTCTGTTTTACCAAGGCATCGTCGACAACAACAGTCGTGATTAAGTTATCGTAGTCGTTTTGAGAAATGTACTCATCTTTAACAAGCTGCGAGTTTCTTTCGGCGGTCCGCTCGGCATAGCCTAGGCTTGCAATATTTTCTGCAAGCATCCCTTCCGCTTTTTCGAGCGCTGCAATGTAAGGGCGCTGATCGATGAGGTAGAGGAGCTGTCCCTCCTTCACATCGTCTCCGTCGGCAAAGTAGGTTTCGATCAATTGTCCGTTGGCCTGTGCCATCAGATCAACAATATTGTAGGCTTCTATGTGTCCTACCGTAGAGATATATTGAGGGACATCCTTTGCTACTGCTTGAGCCATTTGGACAGGGATGGGCTTAGCGGCAGGAGGGGGCTTTTTCTTTGAGCAGCCGAGCAAAGCGGTAACGACAAGGAGACTAAAAAGAAGCTTTTTCATGGGGTTTTTCCTCATCTTTTATAAGTTCCATATAAGGGGTAGGTTTTTTTTTGTCAGGGCTAAATAGAATTCCTGTGGCATAGGCAAGGTTGGCCACCGAGGTGTACCAATTATTTTGTGTTTGCGCTAGCCGAGAGCGGGCATCGGCCACCGATGTTTGGGCGTTGATGACATCAACAATCGTTCCTGTTCCCACCCGATATCGCTTGAGATTGACCTTAAAATCCTCTTCAGCAGAGCGGAGGTAGTCTTCGGCATATCCCATTGATTCTTTGGCATAGGCGACGTCGCTTCGGTAGTTAGAGACCTCTTGGATGATGCTAAGTTTGATCTGTTCGAGAGAAGCTTCCGCCTCCTCGATTGTTGCCCGTGCTTTTTTGATCGTATTTTCGATAAAAAAACCTTGGAAGAGGGGGAAGGTAAGGCTTACTTGGGCAGCAAAATCGTAGTGGTCAGAGACCCCAGTATTGTAGTATTGACGTCCAATATTAAAATCACCCGTTACGACTGGGAATTTTTTAAGGCGGGCCGCTTGAAAGCTGGCAACATTAGATTTTACCTCTGCCTCTGCAGCCATCAAATCGGGGCGGTTGTCATTGGCTTTGATGATCAGTTTATCAAGGGTTTCGAGTTTAAAAGGGACGATTTTGTCGGGGTAATCTTGGAAATAGTAGACCCCGTCGGCGGGGAGTCCCATGTTATTTGTAAGGGTGGTATAAGCGTTATGGAGGTTTTGCTTTTGATTGACGACCGCAAGTTTTTGCGAGAGATAATTGGTCTTTGCCTGAACAATATCGGAGACATCGGCCAACCCCTGTCGGAACTTTTCCTCTGTAGCGTCAAGGGTTACCATTGCATTGATCACATCTTGCTCGCTCGAAAAAAGGAGCTGCTTTTGATAAAGGTAATTATAATAGTCGTTCATGATCATCTGAATCGTCTGCTGGATCTGGCTGTTATGGGACCAGTCGGCGTTGTAGAGGGACTGTAGTGCGGCCTCGCTTGTCATCCGGGTTTGCCCAAAGTCCAAAATTGTGTAGGTGAGGTCGAGCTCTACCCCATATTGTGTTTCATAGACGATACCCCTATCTGAGCCTATAAATTCAGCGTAGCGGGAGCGGGAGAAGTCTCCGTCGATATCGGCCAAAACAAAATACTTCTGAAGGGACTGTCCATATTCTGCAGCGCTGACCCGAGCGGCGGCCCAGCTTTGCCACGTATTTGGATTCCGTGTAAGAGCGATATCGATAATTTCTGCCAGGGTTATTGGCGCTTCTTTAGAAAAGGTGTGGTAGTCTTCTTCTTCCCGCTCAAGTTCTCCCGTATCAGGAAGGCGTTTGCGCGCTTTTTCAGGGGGATACCATATCGAGCTGTTTGTTCGGGGCGCGTAGGAAAACGGGTCGTTTGCCCCTTTTACGTCACATCCCTGACATAAAAGAAAAACAAAACAAACTAGTAAAAAACAAAAAGCCCGCAACATTAAAAAAACCACCTAATCTTTCTTTATTAGAAATGGTTTTTTTAATCAAACAGGGAGTTATACCCCGGAGTACCACTTATTTCGCCGCGTAAGGCTTCTAGAATTAACGCATCTACTTCGCTTTGCCCCTTCGCCAAGATGAACACCTTGACTCGTGGCTCAGCTTGTATCTACGTCAATTCTATTTGCCTACGCAGCGAAATAAGTGGCACTCCGGAGTTATACCCATTCCGACTCAAGATTTGGTTTTTGGCTGTGGGTGCAAAGCTTTAATCTCTCTGAAGAGGGCGGCTTGTTGTTCTCTAGGTTCTGTTAAGGAATTTATTCTCTAGATCTTCAGGGGTCTTTTCAGAAATTTGAAATTTTTTTGCCTCAAAAATAGCACCTGACTATTTATGTTCGGCAAAAAAATCCCAAATTTCAAGAAAACCTCCTCCGAATCTCTAGGCCCTAAATTTCTCAACAGAACCTAG
>JAJFMJ010000019.1 GCA_021772275.1 Chlamydiota bacterium
ATCGAGCCCTACCGGGACGACATCGTCGTCGGCGTCGAGTGCATCTTCTGCTGGTACTGGATCGCCGACCTCTGCGCCCAGGAGAACATCCCCTTCGTCATCGGCCATGCGCTGTACATGAAGGCCATCCATGGCGGCAAGGCCAAGAATGACAAGATCGATTCCCACAAGATTGCCGTGCTTCTTCGCGCTGGAGCGATGCCCGTCGGGTACGTCTACCCCCAAGGCATGCGGGCCACACGCGACTTGCTGCGTCGGCGAACTCATTTCGTTCGCAAGCGTAGCGAACTCTACACGCACGTCCGCACGACCTTCCATCAGCTCAACCTGCGCCCCCCCAGTGGCGCGCTCCGCTACCGAGGCAACCGAGTCGGTGTCGCCGAGTTGATCCCCGACCCGATCGTACGGGCCAGCATCGACGCCGACCTCACCTTGGCTGATCACCTCGACGACGTCGTCCGCTCCCTCGAGAGTACCATCACCGACCAGGCCAAGATCGAGGATCCCGATAACCTCATGCGTCTTCAAACCATTCCCGGCGTCGGCACGATCCTGTCGCTTACGCTCCTCTACGAGCTGCACGACATTGCCCGCTTCCCACGTGTCCAGGATTTCCTCTCCTACGTCCGGCTCGTGAAGAGCCAGAAGTCCTCAGCTGGCAAAGTCACGGGCACGTCCGGCGCCAAGATCGGCAACGCCCACCTCAAGTGGGCATACTCCGAGGCGGCCGTCCACTTCCTTAGTAAGAAACCACCCGGCCAGAAGCTGCTCCATCGCATCCGTTCCAAGCACGGCAAAGGCAAGGCTCTCGGCATCCTCGCCTCCCGCCTCGGCCGGGCCTCCTACTACATGCTTCGCCGTTCCAACGACTTCGACATGGATCGCTTCATGAACTGAGCTCATGGAGGGGAGGGGGCGAGCCCTGCGTATAACTGGAGCCCATTTCGTTCACGGCAGCCTCTCCGTTTGATTGGACGCCTCCTCCCGCTCCAGACACACCCTATAACTCGGGACCTCGAATACTTGCTCTGCCCCTCACCCGAACCTGCATATAACTGGCCACGGCGCGCGCGCCGGTCGAGCCCGCTTTTTTTGAATCGGACGGTACGAGGGTACAAATGAGTTTCTAGGGCGCGGGAAGAAGCACGCTTCTTCCTGCTTCGGTACTCAGGTACCGGATTGACCCTCGATATGTGTTGGTGCAGAGCATTCAAAATGCCCTGCAACCGGTATTGGAAACCAAGTCAGAGAATCGAGGACCCGTTTCGCTCTCCTTGCTGCGCTGCTTCGCTGCGCGGCCTCGGGGAACTCCGCGCTCTTGCCTCAAGGGGCCTGATAGGTGTTATCGGGCGTCACATACTCCAACAGTGGCATGAACGCCACCTTCCAGTTCCAGGCCCATGCTCACCTGTTGGACCGCGATTGGGCCGACACCAAGACACCAACTGGCGTACGCCACAGTGCATCTGCTTCTCCGCGTTGATGCCGTTGCTCCATCACGGCACCCACAAGGCCTCCTCCTCCCACGGCAGTCGCGAGCGGCGACAGCTCAGGCCAGAACAGAGTCGCCAAGGCCAGAGTGACGGAGACGGATGCACCGATCAATACGCCCCCGCTCCCAACATCGAGCAACCTCCGCTGCAGTATATCAAGGCGTTCGTTCAACTCCCGTGTCAGGGCGGCTGTGACAGCAGCCGCGTCTTCCACTTCGTCCACCCTTCTCAGGGAGTCGACAAAGAGCCGACGCAGGTCAGCGACTGCATTCTCCTCCCTAAGCCGCACAACCTCCGTGAGTGGCACCTCTCCCAACCACCGGAAGTCGTCGCGCATGAGCGAGAAGGCAATGGGATCGTGGGCGACGCCGTCGTTGGGCCCCCCCACCGCCTGCCAGCACATGTTGAGCGTGTCCCAGAGTTCGTCCGTCGCTGCCAACTCTGTCTTCAGGGAGGCGGCCTTTTGGTTGATCGACAGCCCGTGATTCACGACATGCCGGAGCAACTGCGCCATCAACACATGTGGCCGTTCTTCGGCGATTGATGGACGGCGTTGGATCAGAGGCCGCACACCGCGATGCGCGACGGCCAGCCGCAGCCAAGCATCGAGTTTCGCACCGAGATCCTCACTCACCGAGCCAAACGCGGGGACCGCCCACGGAAAGCGAATGGATGCAACGAAGTCAGGCGCCTTCGTGCTGTTGAGGAACCACCAGAAGTCACGGTCGTCGGAAAACACGATACCCGTCATCCTGGTAAATATTCTCCGTACGACCAGATCGTGTGTTTCTTGAGGAACCTCCCTGTTCACAACCTCTGGACGCAGCAGTAGCACTGGGGGACCGTGGGCTGGACAGGCCAATTCCTGCAATTCAAGCAGTTCGATATATCTCGCGAGGAATACGGCTTCCGCCCAGGGTTCCTCGTCGAGGAGCAATAGACTCTCGTCAAGCACTACGATGTGGTCCACGTACAGCCCCAACCGGTGCACGACGCTCCTGACCTCGAGTACGTCCGACGCAAGCAAGCGAGTCCCAGTGGGCATGGTTTCATGCGCCGCCGGCCTCGCCCGCTGGTTCCAATAGTCCACCAATCGCTCGGCAAGCACACGGACTGCGTGGACTACTTCGTCG